>JADFHN010000084.1 GCA_022567155.1 Bacteroidota bacterium | reverse complement strand
ACTAAAAGTTCATTGATAAAATAGGAGAGTCCATTAAATTATCGTTCCGGATAAGTAATTCGGATCAAATGTAAATGCCCCGATTTTAAAAACCACTCCCAAAAACGAAACAACAACAAGTGCCATTGTTTTCCCTGGAGACATAAATTTAACTTCAATTATATTTAAATGAGTCAGGTTTTGTTCCATTAATCCAACTCCTTGCAATCTTTTTACTCCGTACAAGTTGCTGTCTCTTATTATAAGTTTTTTGTAACGATACATTTCCCCTTCAACGGTTTTTATCTGTACTCTCTTTTCTTCCATTACTGCTTGATCGACAGTCACACTTTTTGCCGAAACACAACTTTGAAAGATTATCAAAGCGATTAGGAACCCGGCAATAGATTTTAAATGCGTTCTCATATCTGAAGCAATTAAAACAAAGTATAATTCAAGGATTGCGGATTTTTTTTTCTAACACAAACGGAATACCGCCAATTGAGGAAATTTGCTTTGCGGCTATCGCAAGTGTAAGTTCAAATGGTTTAAAAATTATAGTTAACCATTTAAGGATATTCCACCAACTTCCTGTCTAATAATTCTTTCTTTGATTCATATTCCAGCTGCCAATCTTCAATCGAACAACTGAGATATATACCCACGGGATTTGACGAATATTGTGAGCCCATTGGACTCTATAGCTAAAAGGGGTACATTCGAATAGTAAATAACCGGCACCAGGTCAGTTTATACAGTTGCTGTGTAATTGAATATAATGGAGGACGGCATATTAACCCGAGAATTGCTTAAACAGAAATGATAAAACATACTATGGCCTTCATAAGATCAATCTACCTTAAACTTCATTATTTCATCGCCTTTATTTTACTGGCTGCCTGTACTCCTTCAAACAATGAAACCTCCATAGCAGAGGAAGAGTTTTGTGTGAAGATTCATCGAGATGATAGTATTAGCCTAACTAATGAGCTAGAAGATGTATCACAGCTTATGCAGGATAAAACCGGCGTTTTCGTGCTGGAAGATGGGGCCGGCTCATTGGTAATACGTGCCTGGCTCACCGAATATGCTGAAAAGACAATCGATATTCAGTATTTCATTTTTTCTACCGATAACGTAGGACTTATTGCTTGTGATTATTTGGTGAGGGCAGCAGACAGAGGAGTAAGAATTAGAATCCTGATAGATGATATTATGGTAGATGCGTCTGTTGAGGACGTTTTAATGCTGGATTCGCATAAAAACATTAATATCAAAATATATAACCCGGGTGTTAACCTGGGTAAGAGCATTTATAGTAAAGTAAAGAAGTTCACCACTGACTTTAGATCGGCAAATCAGCGAATGCATAATAAAACCTTCATCGTAGATGGTAAAGTAGTGATTACGGGTGGGCGAAACATTGCCGAAGAATATTTTGATTATGACCATGAATATAATTTTCGTGATAGAGATGTCCTTTTACTCGGAAAAGTAACAGGCGAGGTTAATAAATCATTTGGTGAATTTTGGGAGAGTGAATTAAGTGTTGCGGTTTTAGATTTAGCCGAAGAAGTTGTCGATAGTGTTCCTGATCCCAACAGGTTTAATAATCTTCATTTATACGCTTGTAATCCCGAAAATTTTTGGCCCCAAATACGAACTCGAATTGAAAATTTGCCCACGACCTTTCGCGATATTCAAAGTTCCGGCCAACTGGTGTGGTTGGATAGCGTATCTTTTGTTTCAGATATTCCCGGCAAAAATGATGGCACCCAAGGCCTGGGTGGTGGCGGTATTACTACCGATGCTTTAATTGAGCTGGTGAAAAATGCCAAACACTCCATTGTTATCCAGTCACCTTATTTGATAACCACTGCGTTAAGTCGAAATCTTTTTAAGGATGCCACCCAACGTGGTGTGGAAATAAGAATACTTACCAATAGCCTCGCCTCAACCGATAATTTAGAAGCATTTAGCGGTTACCAGCGAGATAGAGAAGCGTTATTGGCAACTGGGGTAAGAATTTATGAATTCCGGCCAGATGCTGCCGTACGCCGCAAAATCATGACTAGTGCTTTGCAAATGGAAATTGATTATACTCCAATTTTTGGCCATCATGCTAAGTCTATGGTTATCGACGGCCAGACAACAGTTATCGGGACATTTAATCTCGATCCTCGAAGTGCTAATTTAAACACCGAATGTTTAACCATAATTCACTCTAAAAGTGTTGCAAGGAACGTATTAATAGGTATGGAAGAAGAATTCAAACCTGAGAACTCATGGGAAACTACCCTGGCATCAAATCCTGATGAAAAAGCGGGCACAGCAAAACAAATTAAGTCCTGGACAAGAAAAATTGTTCCCAAAGGAGTCTTATAGCATGACTAATGCACTGCTCTTGGTCAAGCTTAATTCGTCTTCCTGAATTCCTGCCAGACACTTCTTAGAACTTAAAGTCATCCTGAAACCACAGACATCTCCTCTTTTTTCTCCACCTCCACCCAAAAAGCACCTAATGAACTAATACAAATACCATTGCTTGCCGGCTATGGGTAAAAAAGCTCTTGAAATTGCCAACCAAAAGCCTTATATTTATCAATCGTCCAAAGTTTAAACAATGAAAAAGAGCCGAATCAAGAAGATTTCTCTTGGACTACTTATTCTCATTATTGCCATCGCTGCCTATACTTATGTTGATATAGCCGCAGATCTAAAAGAAAAGGAAGTTGCCTGTTTTGAGCAGCTAACACTCAAATTGGCAGATGGCGCATCTGTAGAATTAATTTTTCAGGAAGACTTTGAAAAACTGCTGCTCCTGGTTGAGTATAGCCTTGTTGCCAGATCTCAAATGCTGGAAGTTTCGAATAGACTGAGGCTGAATAAAGTCGAACCTTTGAGCAGTAGAGATTTGATAATTTTAAAAACAGGAACCGAAGATTATCTTGACATTCGTGAGGATTTGTATGCCATTGCTAATGCTTACGAGTGTAGCATTGATGTAGAAGAATCTACCCTGGCTGAATATAACATAGATCCCCAACTGCGATTAAAGGGATTAATGCTTTCGTTAGGGGCGGCACTTACATTATACGATAATTATATGCTCGGCACGGTGCTATTTGAACAAGACAGCAGGCTAAGGAAGGTTATTAACGATCCCGATATGGGATTTGGCATAATAGCCAACAAACTGATGGAAATGACATTGGCGGCTAGCTCCATAGAAAACCGGCATAGGGTTAGAAGGGCGATTACTATTTACGAGGAGTCAAAAAAATCAATTTCTTCTGCTGATGAAGATTCTGATTTCGCCTATTTACAACTGTTGATCGATTCAAGTCCATCCTACAACTATGTTAAAAAAATTAGGGTGAAAGAAATTGCCTCCAGGAAGTTTGTCGCTTTCGAAAGGATATCGGCAGATATGATTGCAGAAACCACTAATGAAGGGTTCGATATGCTGAGTGGGCTGTTTGGCAATACCCTGGGTTTATACGAATCGAGAAAAGGAAAACTATATGGTGACGAAGAGGCCCTACAAAATATCCAGGCCACACTTCAGCCGCTTGATATATTACTCGAAAAAACACCATTTAGGCTCACAGACAAACTAATTCCCGGTCATTTTGGCCATGTAGCTATCTGGACAGGAACCAAAGCAGAGCTTATTGATATAGGGATTTGGGATGATATTCATGTAAAACCACATGCTGATGAGATAGGTTCACCAGCAAATTCAAACTCGAAAGACGAACATCAGATTATTGAAGCGCTGCGCTCTGGTGTGCAATTGAGTACCTTGGAACATTTTATGAACATTGATGATTTTGCCATTTTACGACCAGTTTTCAAAGAAGACATAAAAGAAGCATTGACCAAAGAAGCGCTTATTATGGCTTTTCGTCAATTAGGCAAAAAATACGACTTCAACTTTGACGTAAACACAACCGACAAGATTGTTTGTTCTGAACTGGCGTATCTGTCCTTTCCATCCATAGATTGGCCCACAGAAAAAATACTGGGTAGGCATAGCATCAGTCCTGATAATGTAGCCAAATTAGCCTGGAACAGTCTTCCGCTTGAATTAATAATGTTCTACCATGATGGGCAGTTGATTGATAAGGATAAACAGGTTGAAAAAATGATTGAACTAATGCAGCAATGACATTATAAGAAAGAGCATATACTTCTCCAATTTAGTATACGCCAGAGAAATAATTTATAAAGGTTTGCCAATAATGGCTTAAAAATTCATAACTGCCCTACGTTACAGCAACGCTTTATAGCCGGAACGTTAATCCGAAAACCGGAGAAATTACGTAGGTGCATTTTGTCTGGAAGAATCTGCCGGAGGACGGACAGGTGTAATTCAATTTCTGTATCGGAATGTAACCCGAGTTAAGATGTTCCGAAAGGGAAAATTTATTAACCGGAACTAATAATAATATGCACTTGACAATTGAGTTATTTAATTATCATAGCGCTTCTCATATTTGAGATAATACATGTGTGATACGTAAACCAATATTGCAAACAGAAGTGCAATTTGTAATGCATCAACAAAAGTTATAAAACGTAGATTAATACTAAATATCTCCAGTCTGTTCACTATCTTAAGACCTACGATAATAAAGAAGACAAAGCTGGCACTTCCAAAAACGTAAGTATCAAGCTTTGAGACGTGAAAATACTTGTGAATACCCTTTCTTGATAATTTTTCATTATTTTCTTCCATGATAAATTGGTTTGAATTAATACTGATCGTAAATACCTGTTACAAATGTAGAAATTTAATGTAAAAAACAAAATCTCCGAAATTGGATCAGATTATGAACTCTATCACCAAAACTAAAGGTAAAAATATACTCCAAAGGCGGGCAAACGCAAGAAATTTCTTTGGCAGGGTCAGTGGAAAAATTAACGCTAAATTTTACATCGGGAAATGAGAAGTAACCCAATTTCCATTGGACACTCCTAGATCAATACGAACAGTCCTAAAATATATAGCAAAAAAGGCAATCCAAAAGCTGTTCGCAACCAGGGCCTCGAATAGAAAATAATCAAAATGGCTATCAACAGGAATACTGTATTTCTATAAATGGCTATTTCAACTATTTGAGTTTTCAGAATTAACTCGGTGACAACGTTCAAAAGCAGATAAGCTGAAAACACGATAAAAAACTAACGATTCATGCTTAGATAACGCACTTTAGGTCCACCTGCTGCTTACATTTGAAATTCGGAAAATATATGGTACAATGAAAAATAACAGGAGATTGGGAAGCGTCAGAATGAAAAAATACGCTAATCCCTAATTCACATATTCGAGGCGAACCCAGAACAAATACTTATGTGATCATAAAAAAATCGAGGAGCCTCTATATTTAAATAATGGTTAACTGGTAAAAACTCATGTTGTAACTTTCAATCGTAACCAAACCAAAACTACTATGAAGAAGTATTTATTAACCGGTCTTTGTGTGCTGCTGGTCCTCGGATCAGTCTATGCCCAGGACCAGGCCACATACATGTATGAGACGATTTATCTTACGCCAATACCGGGTAAGATAACTGAACTTAATGCAGGCCTTGCCGCACATAATAAGAAATATCATGGCGAGGGAGATTATGCTGCATTTGTTCAAAGCGTACTTACCGGTAAAAGAACAGGTAATTACGTATGGGCAATGGGCCCAGGTAATTTCGCCCGGCTGGATTCAAGGCCGGCACAGGAGGGTGGACACGATGATGATTGGAACAAGAATGTGATGTCATATATCTCCGGGATGTCCAATGCAGAATATTGGGTCAGGGATGATGACGCTTTTTATTCCCCGGAAGAATACAGCGGGGATAAGATACGCGTCAGGTTCTACAAGGTGAAAAGAGGACAAAACGAAAAGTTCGGAGACATGTTTGATAAAATATTACAGGTCTATCGTGAAAAAGGCTATAACAGGCCGGTCTCCCTATATTGGAATTCATTTCCCACTGCGCATGGTAGAAATGCTGCTACTGTAACAGGTATTCCTAATTGGGCATTGTTCGATCAGGAAAACACTCTTGTGGCAGATTTTGAATCCATTAACGGCGAAGACAGTTGGGCCAAATGGATTGAAGAATGGCAGTCAATCACAGAATGGATTGATAACGAGGTAAGGCAGACCATTCCCGCATTGAGCGGAGTGGAATAATTCATTCTGTTATAAAATTGATAAGGAGGTTTCTCATCAGGTAGCCTCCTTTTTTGTTGTTTGAAATTATACTCCGCCAATCTTTCGAATGCATTGTAAGCTACGCAGAGAATAATATCATTTCGGTAAGTAAGCCAAACCTGACGAATATCATTGTAATTGTCATAAAAGTTTTAATTTTATATGAGCATATATGTTGTACGCTAAATAATAATGCTATGCCTGTATTAAAACTTAAAAATTTCCTGGATGAGAACAACGTTAAATATACTGCGATCTCTCATTCCAAGGCGTTTACCGCGCAGCAAGTTGCACAGTCGGCGCATATTTCCGGTAAGGATATGGTTAAAACAGTGATAATCTTTATTGACGGAAAAATGGCCATGGCTGTGCTTCCCGCCGCAAGGCATGTGGATTTTCGACTGTTAAAAGATGCCATAGGTATAAAAAATATCGTACTGGCCGGTGAAATGGATTTTAAGAACCTTTTCCCTGAATGTGAAGTAGGCACCATGTCACCGTTCGGCAATCTTTATGACATGGATGTGTATGTGGACAGAAGCCTGGCAGAAGATCATGAAATTGCTTTCAATGCCGGCTCTCATACCGAGCTTATCCAAATGGCTTATGAAGACTTTGAAAGACTGGTTAACCCCAAAGTGATACGGTTTGCCATGGAAGAAAGTGCGGTTTAGTATCAGTCTCGAATTGGTAGCGTTTTATTTTACTTAATCCATTTTGTAATCTCCGCATATCCGGGTCAAACCCGCATTTTTTGCCAATTCGATAGCCTGGGCCAGTTCACCGGATTTTAATCTGTGGTTAATTTCCGGATACCTTCTGTCGTTTACTTTTCCGGCAGGGTAATACTGCCCCATGATATTCACCAGTGTAGCAGGCGATATTTCATTTGCAATGAATTCAAAAATATTCCTGCTTTCTTCGGGCGAACCGGGCATTACCAGGTGGCGTAACAATAAGCCCTTTTGAGCCAGACCCTTTTCGTCCAAAACTAAATCACCTACCTGCCGGTACATCTCTTTTATCACCTTCCGGGCTGTTGCCGGATATTCCGGAGTCTTAAGGTAGTATTTTGATTTTTCCACATTCCAGAACTTAAAGTCAGGCATATAAATGCTTACAATACCTTCCATCAGCCGGATGCTTTCCATGGAATCAAAAGCGCTGGTGTTATACACAATGGGCAACCGAAGACCCTTTTCAATAGCAAAGGGCAATGATTCAAGTATTTGCGGCACTACATGCTCAGGTGTGACCCAGTTGATGTTATGGCAGCCTTTGTCCTGCAATTCAATCATCATATCCGCTAACCTCTCCGGTGTTACTTCTATCCCGGCTTCCTGCTGGCTTATATCATAGTTCTGGCAAAAGACACAACGTAAATTACACCAGGCAAAAAATATGGTACCGCTTCCCCTCCACCCGCGAAGGCAATTTTCTTCACCAAAATGCGGAAAATAGCTGGCAACTTTTGCATATCTTCCGGTACGGCACACCTTTTTCTGATCTTCCAGCCTGTTAATTCCACATTCCCAGGGGCATACCGTACATGCTTCAAGGCCCTGGATGGCCTGGTCAATTCTTTTTTGAAGCACACCGGACTCATATAATTTAAGATATGCCGGAGCATTCATGTCAAATTGTTAATATAATTATAAACTACACAGATAGTCATAATTTTTTAACCGCAATTGCTGCAAACCTGCCGGATGGCCGGGGTATACACAAGTAGCTCAATGACCGACTTTGCGCTCTTTAAAAGTTTTTACTCGAACTTTGCGGTTAAGTTCAAGCTCATCAGGTACTTATATCTTACCACCTGAATATTTACTGACTTTTTAAAGTCAGGAATTTTCCAGCGCTTGTTCCTGCATTCGTACCAATGCATCCAATATGGCATGAAAACCCTGCTCATTGGTCTCAACAGTGAATTCGCTTTTCTTGTAATTCACATCCACCTGGGTATGTTTATCATAATATCTTTCAAAAAGTCTTAATACATAATTGCCCTCCGGTACAACGGGTAGCTTTTTAAACAGAATTTTAGCCTCTTCGAGATTGATCCCCCTTAAATAAAACTCGCCTACAGGTAAGAAGTGGTTTTCGGCATATTTTATTCCATAAACCACACAATACCTGATAGCTGTCATTATTGTTATAAAATTATATAAAAATCAACATTTATATACGCTAAAACAACCACTTTTAGATCGAAGGACACTAATGTTTTTTGGTATATGTTGTCAAATCAACTTTATTTTTTAATTGGGTTACCCACTTAAAGCGCAGAGATAGTATCCCAAAACCGACTTCAATCTGTTGAATCGCAATTTTTGTCCGATTTCTGAATTAGAGTAGATGATGGCTATAGTTTAATACAGCATTGTTAAATGTAAATGGCTAAAGCCCAGTATATTATAATGATCTCAAAACCCCAGGCTTACCGCGTGCCGCCTTAGCTTTAGCGGTGGCGCAAGCCTGGGGTTAGTAGTACTAATAAGAAAAAGGACTTTAGTCCTGTATAGTTGCAGATTGCAACGCTAATTTAAAATATAGCCTGGATGATTTGTAATTTATTGTATACCAATGTTTTGATACTTAAATGGGTAACCCAGTTTTTAAATTCACTTTACGTAAATCAGAAGATCGTTTTTTCTTACATTTTCCATTACACCTGTATTTTAATACTCTTCATTGGAAACTTCAGCTAAGTAGAGTCTGTCCATAAACTTACAATATAGAAAAATTGAATTCCATAAATCCCCTCTTGGGAGGGGTAGGGGTGGGTTTATTAATAAATTCATTCAATTTTTATTTGAATAAACGACTTTATGGACAGACACTAAGTAAGTAACGGTTGGAAATCACTCTGAATGAATCAAAAGGTCAAAAAATCAGGATGTGCATAAAATCAACTTCCTGGTTGTGATTCAGTTTCAGACCCGCTCCCCGGCACCCATTCCCAGCACCAATCCGATCACACCCCCTCCTATGGCAGTCCCCACAGCAAACACGATTACATCAACAATTGAAGCAGTGAGGTCCATCATATTAGTGGTGTCATACAGAATCATATCGAAACTCAGGGCCATCAAAAATCCAATTACAGCTCCTGCTTTCATGCCATCGCCAAATGATTTGATTTTGGCCCATTTTAGAAAGACATACGACAGCAATGCAGCCAGCGCCAGGTTACCTAAAATCAGAGGCCAGAACATTATTTCGGTTTTTAGCGCTCCGGTTGCCGATCCCATGTGGTTAGCAAAAAAACCTTCCAATAAAATGCCGTACAGCAGGAAACCCAGAATAAAATAGGTGATGCCGCCCGCCACTGTTCCGATGATTAATTTTTTACTATCCATTTTGATAAGAAATTGGTTACGAAAAGCAAGTTACGATTTTCAGAAAAAAGTACAAATTGTAAATTCAGACTCGCAATTATACATTATACAGCTTCACACTTCCGGTAAAAATAATATTTACCATGTCCTTGATTCTATGGAATTTTAGTGAATAATCCTGTTCCTGATGTGGAATTTGCTTTATACAAGCATTTTTGGTACCTTATGTTGTCAACTAAAATGTAACCTACCATGAATGTTTCCCGAAAATTCAGTAACTGGCTTGATGCCAGGAAGGCGCCTGTATGGATGGATGTTATACGAGTTTTTCTGGGCGTCTTTTTGTTTTACAAAGGATTTGTGTTTACCATGAATTTTGAGTCGCTCCATGACATTGCTGCCTCAATTTCATGGATATTTATTTCCATACCTCTGGCACATTATGTATCAATCGTACATCTGGCAGGTGGCGCATTACTTGCACTTGGTGCATATACCAGAAGCATGTGTTTGTTAAATATCCCGATTTTAATGGGGGCCGTCCTTATCAACTACGAACGATTTCTGACCGTTGATGACCACATGGAACTCACGGCTGCCATTACGGTAGTTGTACTGTTAGGCCTGTTTTTCGTTTACGGTGGTGGCCGTTTCTCACTTGATGAACTCCGTCGCCGCGAAAATCAACGTAAATCAAAATCCGAAACTAATCTGCATTACTCCTAGAGTCAGTCCTTTACAAGATCTGCAATCCTCCAAGGTTTTGCTTCGATAGTAAGTAAGTTGCATAAGAATTGATGTAGTTTAATAAATGAAACCCTGGAGGATTAAATGCCTGATTTTATGTTATTTATAAGAATACTTGCGGATTTTAGGTAGTTTCAGGCTTTGAGCCAGATAAACCCCTTATTTTCAACAGGAAAAGTGGCATAATGTAATGCTATTGTTTAAGCATTTTACGAAAACCCGTTACAGATACATTTGCGATCAGCGCAACAAGATAGGCCGTGGCGGCGCCGGCCATTACCACTGAATATCCCACCTCGACTGAAATAATAATTGCTATTACCGTACTGATCACCGAAAAGTAGCCGTTCACCCCCCACGCCCATGGAATTTGCAACTCGGACGAAGAAGACAAATAGGTAATGGCAACGGGAAAAGGCATGCCCATCAGGTAGGCCAGCGGAATAATGAAAATGAATGTCAAAACCAGCTTTACGGATAAAGACCCTGTCAGAGTTAATTCAAGTAAAGGATCCAGTATGAAGGTATATAATAATAACAATATTACAATGGCAGCTAAGACCTTTACAAGTCCGCCTGTTTTTGCGCTGATCCGCGCTGAATGAAGGCTCCCCAAACCGGAAATTATCAGCAACAATGTGATCACGAAGGCCGCGGCATAAACCGGACTACCCAGATAAAGCGTCATTTGCTGTATCAGAACGATCTCTACAAACATATACCCGATTCCGATTGCACCGAAATAAAAAAAAGTAAATCCTCTATTCACCCCTGTCCATCCGATTTTCAGAAGCGGCAAAATAATCAAAACAAATCCGGCAACAAGAATCTGAGAAAGGGTAAGTATCACAATCAGATATCCTAATTCAAAATACGGCAATGACTGATCGCCAAAATCTGCAGTTAACCTGGATATTGTTTTCAGTTTAAGAAACTGCGAAAAATAAGGCCGGTCATCGGTGGCAGGGATGATGTTAAAGTCGTAGTTGTCAAGAAATTGAAAGCGGGTCTCCGGCGACAGGATTCGATCAAGGTAATCAAAAAAATCATCATCCTGCAGCATGTTATACTCCATCCGGGATCCGGCCTTACTATCCGGCAATAGCGCCGGATCAAACATCATTTCGTTACAAAAATCAATCACGCGCTGTATTTCTACCGAATTAACCGGCAATCGCTTTACCAGAAAGGTGATCGTGCCCCAGCTTCGCACTGCAATTATATGTGCCTCCGGATTTTCAATTCCAGCCGCTGACAACATCCCGGATAGCGATGCCAATACTTTTAGTGGAAATCTCGGCGGGTAATCCATCCAGGTTGTGATCGTAAGCATTCCCTCGTCGGTAAGTTTATCCCACATTTCACTGAAAGCCTCCCTGGTGAGCAAGTATTTTTCTTCGAGGGCGTTAAGTCCGGAGTTACCGCCAAATGAATTAAGCGTTGGAATTATAATCAGGTCATACTTTAGGGTATCTCTTTGCAAAAATGACCGGGATTCGGAAACGATATAGGAAACACTTTCATCATGCAACCAATCCACTTTCATCTTTTCCAGCAATTCGGGCATTAACGGATGCGACTCAACGGCTGTAATCCTGGCTGCACCGTTGAACAAAGCATGCTCAATATCCCACCCGGTACCGGCATCCAGCGCCAATACATGTGCAGGGTTCGAAATCCTGTAAGGGAGATCCTTGACCATATATTTAAAAATATTTTTCCTACTGGCGTCCGAATTCTTCATCAGCGGGCCATACCAGTTGCCATTTACAAATACCCCTTCCACAGCAGGTACCGGATCATGGAAGGCAAGGCTGATTCCCGGTGCATACCTTAATGCCGGAGCGGTTACAAGCTGAATAAAACCATGTGGATTATTTTTTTGCCATAGGATTTTCGAATCAGGCAAATCCATCATTTTGCTGATGCTTTTAAACTGGGATGGAGTAAGTTGTGGCGGATAAAAAACGAGTCCGAGCAGAATGCACACACTGAGTCCTCCAAAAATTTTATGAATGGTTTGCCTGTTTCTGATCAGAATAATGCCGGAAATTACAGCCAGCAACCCGGCCAGTGCAGGCAATGATGCCGGATTCGCAACACGTATCAGTGCCAGCGCTAATACACCGCCCAGCCCCGAACCAACCAGGTTGGCAAAATACAACCGCGAAATGCTTCCTGCTTCCCTTATAAAGATCAGGCCTATGACTATTGCGGCGCAGAAAAAGGGCAAAAAGAATAATAAATACGTAAACAGGAGTCGTACAACCTGGTTGCCGGCGCTGAAAATCAGATAGGAATCAAAACGGATGCCGCTATATTGCGAACCAAAGACAACGATTCCCATCAATAAACCTGAAGTTATCATAAGCAGCGGTATGAGATCGTTGAAATGCCTGACTGCCCATGACCTGATAAACGTAAGCAGCGTACCGGACGTAGCAAATCCGAGCAAGGCAACCGAAATTATCATATACGCAAAATGGTACCACTGGACGATGGACAGTATTTGCATCAGAATGATCTGGTAGGCGATAACTGCTCCCGAAAGAACCGCAAGCCCGGACATCAGCCGGTTAGAGGGAAGTGCCAATGGATCAGTTTCGGGTAAATGGAACAAACCGGACGGGAAACAAGCTCCGTGTTTTCACTTTGCCCTGCACATTTTTTTCAACCAGCATCAAAAACTGTACCTGCATAGGCGATCCCACAGGAATAACCATTTTGCCACCCGGTTTCAGTTGACCAATAAGGGGAGGTGGTATAAATTCAGTAGCCGCGGTTACGATAATGGCATCGAAAGGACCCTTTTCTTCCCAGCCAAAATAGCCATCTGCTATTTTCGATTCAATATTATTATAGCCCAGGTCTTTAAACGTTTCCTTAGCCGCTTCGCCCAACTCCTGAATAATCTCGATGGTATAAACTTTATTCGTAATTTCAGCCAGCACTGCAGCCTGATACCCTGATCCGGTACCTATTTCCAGTACGTTGGAATTTGGCTTTAAGTCAATGATATCGGTCATGTAAGCCACAATATATGGTTGGGATATGGTTTGCCCGTATCCGATCGGAACCGGTCCGTCATTATATGCCCTGTTTCTCAGCACTTGCGGAATAAACAAATGCCTTTTTACAATACGCATTGCTTTAAGCACATCTTTATCGCTTATTCCGCGTTTTTCGATCTGCTCACTGACCATCCTGTTCCTGGATTCTCCAAATCTGTCCTGAAATGAAGAAAACAGTGGCGTCAACAGAATTATATAATAAAATATATAGTTCAAGGTCGTCATGTTAATTCACCTCTTAAATTACAAAATTTTCAGTTTTTATCTGAAAACCGACAAGCATTTTAGCTCTTTGATCTCATTTCATCGTAGTGTGTCAAGGACAAATGATCAAACCTCTTTAGTCTGCACATATTATTGAGGGCTAATAATTCCCTGGATATTTTTTGTCAGATTATATCGTTTTATATGGTTGCCGTCTTAAGAGTAGGCTGTATTTTAACGCAGATGATTGGTACCGCGTTATGCTGAGGCAGGCCTCATACCTCTTTTACCTTGATGATGTCTACCGGGCAGGCTTTAGCCACCTTTTTGTGTAGTTCAAAATTGCCGGAATTTAGTTTTAGCGTATGAAATCCTTTCTTGTTTTCACTGCCAAGCAGCGCTACCCTCCCATCTTTTTTTGTCATGCGCCAGTGCTCATAATCCATCTCTACACAATAATTGCAGCCGATGCATTTACCCCGCTGGTAGGTAATGATAATCACGCCTCAACAATCTTATAAAGCTTGTCTGAAGAACGTATTTTATGATCCATCGGAAAGGTACATTCATCACCTTTAACAGCCGATTCTACAAGGTGGTCTTCCACCTTCAGCGAAGCAACAGTAGTTTCAACAGCGCCTGTGGAAGGTCCGGTAACCAGCACCCTGTCCCCAACTGACAATTCGAGACTTTCGATTTTAAAATGTGCAATATTGATTTTCGGGAAGTAATTAACCCCTTTGCCAAGATACACTTTCTTTTGCGAGGCGCTCGATCCGGAAGTGTCAGTCCATTCGCCCAGTTCCTGACCCAGGTAATAGCCTCCCCAGAATCCCCGGTTATAAACCTTATCGAGCTCATCCATCCATGCTTCCACTTTGTCAGAAGTATAGGTGCCGTTTTTAATAGCATCCACAGCTTCTTTGTAACACCTTGTAACCATAGCCACATATTCCGGCGCCCTGCCCCTTCCTTCAAGTTTTATCACTGAAATACCCGTGTCAACCAACTGGTCAAGGAAGTTTATAGTACACAGGTCTTTGGGCGACATGATGTATTCATTGTCAATTTCAAGCTCGTGGCCGTCTTCCAGGTCGATCACTTTATACTTTCTTCTGCAATTCTGCTTGCATGCCCCTCTGTTGGCCGAGGCATTCTGGGTATGCAGGCTGAGGTAGCACTTGCCCGATACGGCCATGCACAACGCCCCGTGTCCGAATACCTCTATCTGCACAAGCTCACCTGATGGCCCTTTGATTTGTTCACGCTCAATTTCACGGCATATTTCACGCACCTGCCGGAGACTAAGCTCCCGCGACAGCACCATCATGTCGGCAAACAAACTGTAAAACTTCACAGTTTCAATATTCGTGACATTCAGTTGTGTGGATATATGAATTTCCAGCCCGATAGACCTGGCGTAGCCAATCACGGCCTGATCCGAGGCAATGACGGCAGATATAGCTGCCTTTTTTGCTGCATTACATATTTTTTTGACCAACGAAAGATCGTGATTATAGACGATGGTGTTGAGCGTAAGGTAGGTTTTGACACCCTTTTCACTACACCGATGATGTATTTCAGGAAGGTCTTCAATCGTAAAATTAATAGAAGCCCGCGCACGCATATTCATTTGCTCAATCC
>JADFHN010000083.1 GCA_022567155.1 Bacteroidota bacterium | reverse complement strand
AGGATGAGGATTCAGCGCCAATATTAGTTTTCGATACGGCCGGACATGGAGGCTATCCTCGTTTGCTTTCAGAAACGGGGGATAAATTGGTTAACATCTTAACTAATGCGGATTTCCAGGCATCTCAATATGGATATACCATTGAATTTGTTGATGAAAACGGAGGAAAAGATGTAGAACGATATGTCCTGATGCTTGACTATATTGATGTTAATGGGAGTAATTCCGTGTCTGCGATTGAATTCAAATCGTTCACCGCAGCCGATTTTTCAGTAAATGCTAACGGATTCATGGAATTGGCTAATGTTAATTTAGCAGCTCCTGAGGTTGCCGCTGCGGCAGGCCTCACTTATACTGATATTAATGTCGGTGATAATTTTGAAATCTCTGGTGAAGTCCATATGACAAATGGCGATGTGTTTACTTCAGTCAATTCGTCTGCTGCTATTGAAGGACCTGCCTTCCGTGGACATTTTGCATTTACTTTACCGGCTGCATGTCCTTCTGACTTAACCGGAAACTTTAACTTTTCAACAGTAGTAGGTGCTGGTCACCCAGGGTGCTCTGGTGGTGAAGTTGTGACAGGTACGGTTGATATTGTTGCTCAAGGTGGTGGTGTATATAAGTTTAGTGATTGGGCATTTGGTGCATATATAGTTTGTTATGGAGGTGGCGGAGCCGGGGGTGATTTAACATTCACGGATGTATGTGGTGAAGTTTCATTTACAGGTTTCACGGATAGTTTTGGTGATACCTGGACTTTTGTATCTTCAATAAGTGGCGAGAATTGGACTATAGATTGGGTTAACACCTATGCTGAAGAAGCTGTTTCGGTAATTACATTCCCAGGCGGTGTTCCATTCACTTTGAAGTGAATTTTCTAAAAGACAAATTAGTCTTTGGAATAAAATTCCAGCCAAATTAAATAAGAGCCGGCTCAAGGTTTGAGTCGGCTCTTTTTAATGGGACTGTCAACAAGGTCCGTAATTCAATTAAAATGATTTCTGTTTTCCGCATGGGTACACCCCATTCCTGGCGCGCATTTGTAATGCGTTCCGGTTTAGTATTAAAAAATTATAGCGTTTGATTTATATGACAGTGAAAATAAATCCGCACGCATTATGCCATAGGCATTCCTACGAGGCGCCATAGGCCTCCCTTGAGGCTAAATGCGCGCGGGTGTGTTCGTCGGCTCATGACGATTCTGTCAGAGTCCGACATTTATCGTCGGACCATTCGGGTGGAAAATTCATGTGAATTTTCCAGGTTAATAGGCTTGGTTAAAGTATTCTTGTGATATTCGTGCATGCAAATGTTTTCATCGTTGAGACACGCTCAAATTAGTTTTTGATGCCCCAAAATAGTTTTGTTTACTCAAGTCGTATCACGCAAGTTATTATTGTTCCGTATTCACTCTCTGGTTGTAGCGGATGCTGAGACCTTTGATTCAACGCTTTAATTATATCAGTAGCTGTTGTAGAACCACTCACGATAGCAGGGTTTAACTTACGACCAGCTGGTGGTACTGTAAGTGTATTAAATAATCTGTATTGAACGTAAAAGGTGTTTTAAAAGGGTACGGATAACAGGAAAGGAATATTTGACATCAAAAATATCACGGTGCATCTGCACCTAATTTTGATATCTGTTAAATATCTATAAAGATGATCGGTGCGCTTGTCTGCCGTAGTGTACGTAGGCATGGCTGCACCTCCAATTTTCAGCAGCAGGTATCACCTTGAAAATTATTATGATGTTTCGAAACAGTTTTGTTTACGCATTACGCATTACGCATGTTGCTATTGTTGGTTTATCAAAAGTGTATTGATTTTTCGGGTAAGCAAAGCATCAACTTAACAGCAAATGTATGAGCGGTGCATCTGCGCCCAGGCGGGAGGCCGGAAAATGGCGGGCAGCTTGCGCGACCAACAGCCGTGTTGCAGGATGTGCGCAGGCCGTGGGTTAATTAATTTTCCAAAGGCTTTTTTGCTTCGCCTGCCTGCTCGTAGCCGATTCGGCAAAGGCAGGTTTTTTGGCCTCAAAAATTGAAGAGAAATGCCATAGGCATCCCTTTGGGAGAAAAAAACAGGATAATTCTCAAGTCCGTGGTTGCCACTGGCTGGTTTTTCAGGTGGCTATGATTACGTTTCTTTTTTGTAAAAAAACTCCTAAAATATGCACCGGGACACCCGATATTTAAATTAATCGACTTATACTGAACCTATAAGGTGTTTTTTAAAAGAGTGCGGAAAACAGGAAGAGGCATACATGAAACTGAATTGGCTACAAATTGTTTAATAGGCTTGATTAAAGTATTCTTGTGATATTCGTGCAGGCAAATGTGGTTGCAAATCAGTTAACAACATCCAACAAATAGTGTAATGAGCAAACAACTGTTGTATTTGATTTTATTCGGTTTAGTATTTTCCTGTACGAAACATTCACAAATCGCCGATCTGGAAATACCTTCGAGTTTGCCCAAATTCGAAATATTAGTAAATAATGATAAAGCGTTTGACGGGTATATTTTTTTAAGGGAAAGTGTGAGTCCAGGTGCGCAATTTATGATCAATAGCGAAGGTAGAATAGTTTGGTATCAATTATCTGATACTACAATAATAAGAGTATATACACCTTATGACAGGAGTTATATCGCCTTGTACACCAATAAAGAAATACATGAAATTACGTATGATGGAGATACCTTACTGAAATTATCTTATGGTGATGGTGGATTTGACAAGATTCTGCACCATGAAATCCTAAAAGACAGGAACAATGATATACTTGCTCTGACAAAAGAAATAATACCCATTGATTTATCGGAATTGGGTGGAAAGCAATTAGATACCATAAAAACAGATGGAATTATTAAGCTTTCCGAAACCGGTCAAAAATTATGGAGCTGGAGTCTTGAACAGGTGATGGATCCTTTGACATATCCGGAGATCAACCGATTTAAGAATGATTGGGGACATGCGAATGCTTTTGCTATAGACGACGATGGGCATTATTTAATATCATGGAGGGATTTTAATCAGGTTTGGAAAATCAATAGTGAATCCGGCGAAATCATATGGAAATACGGAGCAGAAACTATTAACAGAGCGCAGGATAAATTTTATCATCAGCATAGTATCCATCGAAACTTAGATGGGGACTACATGGTTTTTGACAATGGCGCGGCCAATATCAGAAGTTCTTCACGAGCCGTTGGGTTCAACAGTTTCGGGGATTCGATTCGTAATACCCTGACAATCGACTTGCCGGATTCGTTGTTTACATTCAAACAGGGGAGCGTTTACCAGTTCGCAGAGGACAGATTTCTATTTAGCAGTACAATGAGCAAAACGCTGATAATTACCAATCGACAAGGCGATATTCTTTGGCTTGCCAGGAGCGGCCATGGTTTTTACAGGGCCTATTATCTGGACAAGGCTATATTGAATTATTGAATTAACCATTTAAGTTTTATTAACAAACAAAGTTTAAGCTTATTCTCTAATGTCCCCCGCTGGGCGCCTGCGCTAAAGCTTCGGCGACAGCGTGCGGGGGATAAGGGGGTGGTATCGATTATTTTTTACTTGTCTTGATTGTGATGAGTGATCCCGTTCCATTGTATCCAAAAAGATATAGACTTGTCTGGTCTCATTTCCTTCATTTTTCCTCCCCCTACACCCCCCTGCCTACCGGCCAGGCAGGCTCAATGAGGGGGATATTGAAACACATTTCATGGGACAGTGAGAATTTCACTAAATTGTACTTTCCTGAGCTTATTGTCCTGTTCATAGTTTTGATATAGTGTTTTGTCTTTAAATTTTCCAATCTGAATGTTATTATATAGCATTTAATTTGAGGTATTAATTTTATTAACTAAATCAAATAGTAATATTTAAGTGGTTAATTATATTAAATTAAATGACTACCAGGCCAGGCTGTCCCGATCCTGATGGCTAACTCCCATTAACCTTTCGGGTGAAGGATATTTGCCGGCAAGAAAAGGAAAAGCAGTTGACCTTCACTTCTGTAAAGATTCCTCATCCCTCAAAAGTCATTATTTCACTGAAATGGGTGGTTCAATATAGGGTGATATAATCACTTAAAAGCAATTCGAAATGACAAATTAGTGGGTTGATCAAAATTCGCGCATAAATATTTAACCACAACCGCCCGTCATCCCCACTGCTGTCATCCCGATTCCATATAACTATCCGGGATCAGGGAGCCAACGCTAAGCTTGTACCAGGTCGATCCTATCGTGCGGAAAACAGGAAGATTACCAACTGAAAGCAAAAATTTTAGTATAATCTATCTCGATCCGGTTAGTTTATCATTGCCAGAATTCAGGTACAAACACCGTAGAACCAGGTAGTACCCGGCAGTCATCCTTTATCTTCCTGGCATTTTGGAAGTCGTCCAAAACACTGCGTTCAATAAATACGGTGTCAATGGAAACATCTGATGCGTGAAAATACCCGATCACATTTTCTTCCTGACGATCCAGGTTAATCATATTTCCGCGGATTGTTGCCGGCGGCGGATCAAAAATATCGCCGTCGATACTTAACTGCTTTTTAAGCAGATCAAAAAAAGCGTGGGCTTCACTTGAAATGGATAGCTGCTGGATAACAGCCATATACTTAGAATAGAACCTTAATCCATTATCAGGTATGAATGCTGCCAGTTCCGTATTGATAGTCCCGTTACTGTTTTTGTCATCAAGGATTCTGATAGAAAAGTCAGCATTTAATTCGTTAATCCAGCAGATAGAACAGCAATCTTTTGGAGCCGGTATTCCTGGTCCTCCTAAAGGATTAAAAATGGTAAATAACTCCGGATGAGTTTCAATAATATAGGTACCGTTGTTTCGCCAGATATAGAAGTCCCTTGAGTCGGGAGGATCCTGGAAGCGGGCAAATACCTCAACACCTGGAATGAATTTAGCCGGATCAGCAGTTGGTATTTTTTTAAATTGAAGAATTAAAGAATCTATGGGAGCTACGGGGACGACAGTTTCGGGTGATGATGTATAATGGGTGCCGGCACCGGTTATAATGTTCAACGTATATGATTTATTTAATTCTGCACGCCAATCCACTGGGGTATCATACCATCCGGGGCTAACCTCCTTCAGAATAGTTACATTTCCATCGTTGTCCCTGATCCATACATCGGCGCCCACTTCGCTTTTGATCAGTGCAGTAAATACATCACCATATTTAGCGCTTTTCGATAATTTGATCCGGTGAGGTCCCGGTCCGGTACTGATATAGCCCTCTACTACCAGTATTCGTAATTCTTCACTGATGTCTAATTCAATGGGATCAATACAGCCGTAGATAAGCGTAAGTAGTATCAAAAGTATCCGTTTATATCCTTTCATTTCAATCAAAATTTTACTGAATAACTTAGTGATGGGAATGGTGTGCCTAACACTGAAAGTTTGAAGGGCTGGACTGGGCCATTTTCAAAATCGTCAAAAAATATGGAAAATGCATTTTTTCTTCCTAACAGGTTATAAACAGAGAATATCAGGTCTCCTTTGAGAAATTTCCGGGTTGTATTGAAATTGAATGTAAATGACAGATCGATCCGCATGTAATCAGGGGCACGGTTTTCATTTCTATTTTCGAAATAAGCAACGATTGTTCCGTAATAATTAAATTTTGCCAGTGGGTATGTCACCGGCTGACCGGTGCTAAAGGTAAATATTGCAGAGGTTTTTACATATTCACTTAACTTATATTCCATGGTTGCCGTTACATCATGTGGTTTATCATAGTTGGAGGGAAACCACTCGCCGTTATTAATTAATTCCTCGGGGTAAGGGCCAATGACTTGCCTCAGGCTTCTTGAAAATGTATAACTGGCCCATCCCGTAAGCCTTCCTTTTTTACGTTTGACAAATACCTCGATCCCATAAGCTTTTCCCTGTCCACTTACGAGTTGTGTTTCAATACGTTCGGTTAACAGTAATTGTGCCCCGTCTTTATATTCAATGATGTTGTCTATTTCCTTGTAAAAACCTTCGAGCGAAGTTTCTACTGTATTTAGAAAAAAGTTCTTAAAGAATCCCAGTGAATACTGCGTTACCTTCGTGGGCTTGAGGTAAATATCACTAAGCTTCCATATATCGGTAGGGGCAATGGTACTTGTATTTGAAATCAAATGGATGTATTGGTAAATCTGGTTAAATCCCCCTTTAATTGAAGCATCATTCCGGAATGACCATCGTACGGATAACCGGGGCTCAAAACCGCTATATTGCTGGATTGATTCATTTTTACCATATAGCTGGTTACCAATGATGTTCTCATCTCTGCGAGGGGCATTCTTTCCGTAAGAAAAGACCGTCTTTTCACCAATATATCTGAAATCACTATAACGTAACCCATAGGAAAATCCAATATGGTCACCGATATTAATGTCGTGCTGTAAATAAGCGCCCGACTCAATAGCCTGCTCCTCTTCAATGTCTAACGGGGTAATGGAAGATGTGCTCTGAAGGGGTACAAAAGTACCCGGATCAATCCGGATCATTTTACTTTCCGCACCTAGTGTAACGATGTTGTTTTTATTAATTACATAGTCGAAACGCAGGCTGGCCTTCTGATCCAGAATGGTCGATTTTAACTCAAAATTGTTAAATCCCGCCTCATTTACGATTGAAAAGTCGTATTGGCTAATGACTCCGCTTAAATTCATCGATAATCGATTGTTGAAGGAATGATTCCACTCAACAACATGGTTGAGGTTGTTCCATTGGAAGGTAGTGTCATTCGCAAATTTGAAATCATCAGAACTCTTGTAAAAGCTATACCGGAGGTTGTTATTCGAATTCAGTTTATAATTTAAAATAGCATTAACATCGTTGAATGAGGCGGCACTGTTGGAAATATCAGGGTCCTTTACGCTCCGTAAAATCCAATTGGCATAAAATACACGCCCCGCTACCAGCAGGCTGAGTTTATCTTTGATAAGCGGACCTTCCGCAGTGAGTTTTGATGAAACAGTACCCAGTGTTACTTTGCCCTCCCAACCGGACATGTTACCTGAACGGATGTTGAGATCAATAACGGACGATCCCCGGCCTCCATACCGTGCGGGTATGCCGCCTTTGTAGATGGTTACGTCTTTTATGATGTCAGAATTGAAGGCAGTAAAGAAACCAAATAAATGTGAGGGGTTGTAAAGCGGGGCGCCTCCCAGTAATATCAGGTTCTGATCCGCACTGCCTCCACGAACATTAAATCCACTGGAGGATTCACCGATCGTACTTATTCCCGGAAGTAGCGTAATAGACTTTAGGACATCCACTTCACCCGCAAACGGAGGCAACGCTGCAATATCTTCAATCGAAAGTTTCGCTATTCCTATTGTGACCCCTTTTATGTTGACATCTTCACCTTCAGCGGAAATAATTACTTCACTCAACTGCACGAGATCTTCATCAAGAAAAATTTCAAAATATCCCTCACCCTTAATATCAAGGACCATCTCTTTCGGAAGATAGCCAATAAAGCTAACTTGCAAATTATGTCTTCTTTTTTGAAGGTAGAGTTGAAACCATCCTTCCGTATCAGTAGTTGTACCTATTCGACGCGACTTTGAGTAAATATTCGCACCAATGAGGACTTCATTGGTTTTACCATCCAGTATCCTTCCTGTAACTTTAAAAGGTCCCGATGAACCGTCCGGCTTCCCGATTACCTGGGCCTTTTGAGAATACCCCTCAATCGCTGTGAGCGCCAATATCAGGTAAACAGCGTATATGAATACTTTATTCATTGAATTAGTTTAAAATTCATCGGGAGAAAAACTCCACATAACCATTGGCTTTCTATTGATAATCCTTTTATTTTTTAATAAGTAAAGCTTACCGTTATATACCCAGGAACCGCCCGTTTCTTCCAGTAATCCCCCTTCAAAGCCTACTTTCTTCAACCAGGTGTTCTGAAGAATATCATATTCCGTTAAAGACCGGTTATCTTTAGAAATTCCTATGTATGCTTTGCTCCCAATAACTTCGCTTATGCCATTTATTACGATTCCCGAAGGAAATTCTGATATGGGCTCCCACAATCCGCTTTCAATTTTATAACGCCATAAAACTCCATCGGAAGAAATGAAAAATAGATTATCCTGGTATTGAAAATTTGGATAACCTGTCACAAACCTTCTGGGGGCCTCGCCTATTTCGGTCCATACGTCCGAAGCAGGATCATATTGATAAATTGTTTTGTTGATTGTCTTGTTTTCAAGCTCACCACCAAACACATATAATTTATCGTCCCAGACAAATGCCATGCTTCGTGTCAGCTTAAAAGGTGTGAAACCCAAAAAAACAATCTGATTTTCCTCATACTTATAGAACTTGTTACTGTTAAGAAACAAGCCGGTCCTGATAACGTCAACAATATTTCCACCGCCAAAATAAGGCGCTGCACTGAAGGGATTACTTACAGCAGTACCCGGAAATTCCAGGGGGGTCCAGTTATCCGTATCAAGGTCGTAAGTCCAAAGTCTGTTACTATGTACAAAATTTTCCAGGCCTAACCCGAAAATAAGTTGATTACCAACAACCATACTTAGTGTTTTATGATAGAATTTGTTGGTAATAAACTGACCCAACTGCTCCCATATACCTATTACATATTCATAGAGCGTACTGAATTCAAGCGCAGGTTCCATGTCCTGGACAATCAATTCTATTTTGGCAAACCGGTTGTTTTCCAGTGGAGGCACCATAGCTTTTATTTTGGTGTCGAGTACCCTTTCGGTGATTTGGGCATTTCTTCCATCAATGATAACCTGGATATTTTCGGTGAAATTCGAACCCTCAATGGTAATTAATGTGCCTTCCAGTCCTTGTTTGGGATTAAAATCCAGGATGGATGTATTCTGGGTTGAAAATGTACTGGATTCCCCGTAGCGTATATCATTTCCCATTTGAATAAATGGACGCCAGAAATAAGTTGTTTTTATTTTAAGATCCCCCGTATCACCAATGAACCGTCCAGGTTTAGTTTTTGAACCTAATGAAATAATGAGCGGTGTATTAAATTCTTCAGTCAGGGAGATTTCAAATCCATGATCAGCAATTTTCAAAGAACCATTGGCAATAATCCTTCCGGATAACCGAACATGATCCCCGCCCACCTGCATTACCTGTTCGGGAATAACAACAATTTCAGAAAATGGCTCATCATTAATGCACCCAAATAAAAGAAGGAATGACATTAATATTAATGCCATAAGTGTGTTGAATACTTTCCTGTAATGGGACTTCCTGCTATTCACAAATCGATGATTAAGAGCCAAATTTGTTTATTCATATCTTTTAGATTTCAATTTACTTTATCTACACCATAGATACATAGCAGCTATGATTGGTTAGGATGGGGAATATTTATTTTCAAAAAGGCGTACTTACGAATTACCTTAATTGTTAAATAATTATCTCAAATAAAATTAAGCGTTTATAACGTATAGAGCCAAAGATAGAAAAAAAATATTCATTCCAAATTTGAAAATTCATAATCGGTGTTATACATACTTTGACGGTATTAACTCAAAATTGTCAATAGGATTGACAATTTTGAGTTTAGCAGTACAATGAGCAAAGTGCTGATAATTACCAATCGACAAGGCGATATTCTTTGGCTTGCCGGGAGCGGCCATGGTTTTTATTACAGGGCATATTATGTGGACAAGGCTATATTAAATTAGATGAGTACCAGGCCAGGTCTTTACCGCTTCAAGGTTACTCGAAAGAGCTTGCAGGCCGAAGGCATGAACCTTGAAGCTTCTTAAAATAATAGCCTGTTTTTGTTTGCAGCAAGGTCCCAGCCAGCCATACCTTTGGCAGGTAAACTGGCAGGCAGGCTCTACAGGTAACCTTGCAGTGGGTAATCATCTTTATAGCTATTTATTGCCAGATCTCAAGCCAAGGTGCGCCTGCCGGCAGGGATGCACCGTGATATATTTGTTGTCAAATGAAAAATTTGCTTTTATTGAAATCTTTACTCAACCTGGCTGTTCGCACACATAGAATTCTGAATTTCAGAGAGTTACAAAATCGGTAGTACACTACCTTTTTTTTCAAAGCTGTTTTTGTGTACTTACATCAGGTTACTACATATATTTCTGGATTTACTACCCTATATTTATTTTTCTGATAAACATCTCGCGATGGTAAGCAATGTTAGTTAGGTGTGCAAGTACCGTAAATCACTGCAAATCAAAACCTTTAATCAAACATCCGAAATTCAACCAATAAGTTATATTTTACACTTGAAAATATCGGAAATTTGTCGTTTCCTCAACAATTGAATAACTCATAATATGGAATTTATTAAAGTCAACAACGCCTTTGACACCCACATCGCCCTCATACAACTGAGCCGGCCCAAAGAACTGAATGCACTTAACCTTCAACTTATGAGTGAGCTCAGGGATGCACTGAAAGTACTGGATAACGATGATAATGTGCGCGTGATACTCATTACAGGTAATGAAAAAGCATTTGCGGCAGGTGCCGACATAAAACAGATGGCCGGTAAAACTATGATCGACATGTGGAAGATTGATCAGTTCAGCACCTGGGATCAGATCCGAAGGACCAAAAAACCCTTAATTGCAGCCGTATCCGGTTTTGCGTTGGGCGGAGGTTGCGAGCTGGCCATGACCTGCGACATGATTGTGGCTTCGGAGACAGCAAAATTTGGCCAGCCCGAAATTAAGATCGGCGTGATACCCGGCGCCGGAGGTACGCAACGGCTCACAAAAACCATCGGGAAAGCCCGCGCTATGGAGATGGTACTTACAGGCAAATTCATATCCGCACAGGAGGCCCTTGATTACGGCCTGATCAACAAAGTTGTTCCCGTTGAACTATATCTCGAAGCTGCCGTCTCGCTCGCAAAGGAAATCGCGAGCATGTCGCCCATTGCGGTACAGTTAGCAAAAGAAGCTGTAAACAGGTCATTTGAAACGCATCTCGACGAAGGATTGACACTGGAGCGCAAGAATTTCTACCTGGCTTTCGCATCCGAAGATCAGAAAGAAGGGATGCAAGCTTTTATTGAAAAAAGAAAAGCTGTGTACAAGGGGAAATAAGAAGAAACAACTAAAATAATTTTACCCACCTCGTTTTCAAACGTCATTACCCGGTCCCGTCAGAATGAACCATGTCGGGCAGGTAAACCGGGCAATGACGGTGTGGTACGGGTGGATTATCCCTAACCATATCCATAAATATCCATAAATATCCATAAATACACGTAAATATCCATATATTAAACGAAAAAGGCAGGTGTCTCGCCATCGTTCCTGGCAACACCTAAAAAAGTCGTCATTACCCGCCTGTCCCGCTGCAACGGTCAAGCAATACATCCAACCGTCATTATCCGGATTGCGGGCAATGTCGGATAATCTCCTCGTAAACGGGTTGTAGGTGTAAACATAGAAACCTGTGGGCGGTTAGGAGGATTACCCGGACTACGCCGGGTAATGACGTTGATTTGTAGGGGATTACCCAAATTCCGCCTATGCTAAAGCTTCGGCAGACAATAAATCGGGCAATGATGGTGGTGGTTGACCATAACACCCTCCTCCTGTCTTTTCGAATCGCTTTTAAGTGGTAATATCACCTCATATTGATCCATCCATTACAGTGAAATAATCACATTTAAGCGATGAGAAATCTTTATCGCAGCAAAGGTCAACAGTTTTTCTGTTTCTGCTGGCAAAGATTCCTCATTCAGCAATACTGGATTCGGAATGACAGCTGGGGTAATGATGGTTTTGTTATAATATAACCGTTTTCAGGGATGTGCAGATACCCATTCTTCACCGTCTTCAAAAACCTCTTTCTTCCAGATAGGAACTGATTTTTTCAATGTATCAATAATATACCGGCAGGCTTCAAATGAATCGTGCCTGTGCGGTGTTGACACAGCAATAACCACCGTGGCTTCACCGACTCTGAGTTTTCCCACGCGGTGATGAATAATAATTTTTTCGACCGGCCATTTCGAAGCTGCTTCTTCCGCTATCTTACGCATCTCTTTAATAGCCATTCCTTCATAGGCTTCGTATTCCAGGTTTACTACATTCCTTGTATCCGTCTTGTTCCTCACAGTGCCCACAAAAATATTGACAGCGCCAGTATTTCCGGCCTGCGCATGCGCATAGGCCTTTTCTACCTCCAGCGGATTTTCAGTGACAAGTATTTCCTGATAATCTGCCATAATTTTATGGATTAACCACCACTCACCGGGGGTATAAGTGCTATTTCATCATTCTCCTGCAACACATGCTCACTTTTTGCATAGGTGTCGTTAACAGCTACAAGCAGGCTTTGCAGGTCGTTAAACGACGGATATTCTTTTTTCAGGTAATTCAGCAATCCCGCTACATTTTCATTTTCCGGCAAATCAACAGAAATTTGCCGGTCTCCCACAATGTCGCGGGCAATACCAAACAATAATACAGAAAGCTTCATAAACAATATTTCCGAAACGAAATTAGTGTAATATACCCGAACATTTAGCCATAATTCCGTTAAATTTGCTACGGTCACCCGTTGAAAAAGGTTTCTATGTCAGAAATAAACGATCAGCAGATTTATGATAATTATAATCGGCCCATTCAATACCTGCGGCTGGCTGTTACGGATCGCTGCAACCTACGGTGTTTTTATTGTATGCCTGAGGAAGGGATAAATTTTGTTCCGAGAAAAGAACTGTTGCGCTACGAGGAGATGGAGCGGCTGGTAAGCCTGCTTGCTCCTGCCGGTATTTCTAAAATCAGGATTACGGGTGGCGAACCCTTTGTACGGAGAGACCTGATGCCATTTCTGGGCAGGCTTACCAGGATACCGGGAGTGAAACAGGTGAATATCACTACAAACGGTGTGCTTACATGGAAGTACATGGAACAGTTGAAAGCCATCGGCATTTCCTCAATAAACCTGAGCCTGGATACGCTGGATCCGGGCCGTTTCTTTGAGATCACCCGGCGTGACAATCTGAAGGAAGTAATGAAAACAATGGATGCTGCACAAAAACATGATATTCCGTTAAAAATTAATTGCGTGGTTATAGACGGGAAGAACGATGAAGATATTCTGCCCCTGACCAGGCTTGCCAAAGACAGGCCGGTAGATGTGCGTTTTATTGAAGAAATGCCTTTTAATGGCGACGGGAGGAAGTATGCAAGTTTAAAATGGAATCACAAAAAGATAATCGGGTTGATTAAATCGCATTATCCCGGTATCGTCAGAATTTCTGACCCGCTCCATTCCACTTCTTCCAATTATCTGATACCCGGTTTTAAAGGTAAAGTAGGAGTAATTGCCGCCTACAGCCGGACTTTTTGCGGCGCCTGCAACAGGGTAAGGGTTACCGCGCTCGGTATGTTAAAAACCTGCCTGTATGATGATGGCGTTTTTGACCTTAAAAACCTGCTCCGAACAGAACCTGATGACCGAAAAGTTCGCGATCAACTTATCCGGATTTTTCAAAAACGTGCAAAAGACGGCTTTGAAGCTGAAAAACTCAGGGATAAAAACAAACCCGTTGGTGAGTCTATGGCTACCATCGGAGGATAATCATCCTGAATAAGTATTATGTATTGTTGCTTTGTTCGCTCCTGCAGTTACTTACACACGCTTCTTCTCTAAGGTTACCATCCTGATTAATTTAAAAATTGCTGTTCTGACCCACCATAGCTGCTATTTTTTCGTATAAGGAAACCAAATCCTTACTGGTTTCCTCCCAATTCCATTTTTGAAAAACCGCCAGTTTTGCATTCTTACCATATTGATTTCTTTCTTCTTCATGGCGATGCATCCAGTCGATTTTATCAGCAAGATCCACTGCATTACCTGCTTCGAAAACTATTCCGGACCTGGTATTTCTGACAACTTCAGCCTGAGCCGGACAATCACTGACAATAAGTGGCTTACCCATGGCCATATACTGGAAAAGCTTATTGGCATAGGTAGTATCATGATGCGGATTTCTTTTGAGGGGAGAGATGCATACGCCGGCCATACGTATATAAGATGGAAAAAAAGAAACATCCTGCCATCCCTCAAATGACACATAATCCATCATATCCAGGTCATTTACCATTTCTTTCAACCGGATATCTTCTTTATTCTCGCCAACCAATACAAGTAATATATCAGGTATTTTTTCTCTAAGTAAATTAACAGATTCAATCGCATCATCTGTACCTCTTCGCAAACCAGTATCGCCCAGGTAGAGAACTACAAATCTGCCCCTGAATTTCTCGCTTATTTCCGGAATGACCGGATATTTTAAAAAAATATCCTTATGGACTGTATTCGGCACTACAACTATTTTATCAGCACTTTTCATTCCCTTTGCAACAACTTCCATTTTTGCCGATTTAGTTACCAACACAAGAAAGTCCGATTCACGTATATATTTTTCCTGGTACATTTTCCAACGTTCAGGATCAATCAGTAATCTGCCTTTAGGGGTATTCACATGCCTGTAATATTTCATGATCTCAGGTCGGTTTTCATGAAGATCAAGAACTATAGGCCGCCTGGTGTTATTTATGTTATAAACGGCCCTGGTTACCTGAATGTCGTGAATATGGACTGTATCTATGGAATATCTGTGCAGGAAATCTTTAATTTTTGACTGAACAATCCAATGATAAAATGGTATAGTATAAGCCAGGGCTGAAAGTTTGAATGTGAATTTTCCCGCAGGATACCGGATAACGTTTATACCGTTAATTATTTCCTTTTTTTCTCTTTTCTGATATGACAGCGAAAACAGATAGACGCTAAATCCTGCCCGGATTAAACTTAAAGCTTCATTTTCCACTCTTGAATCGGGTGGGAAATCTTTATCCAGTATCATACCTATCCGCAGTGTCATCAGCTATGATTTGATGCTTTTAGCGAGACAAGATTAATCAAATCCTTTTAAATCATTTATAATTGCATATAAACTCTTTTCATTAAATAAGATAATCTGTGGGATCAACGTATTATGAAACCGCCGTACGTGTTGCCGGCCAACCACATTTTATAAAAAAAAACATAGTTGTCCCGAAGTCCCTTTCATTCAAATATTTGAAATACCGGATTCTAAGGCCACTACTAAAAGTTTACAATAAAATACTGAAAGCTGGATTGCGGGAAAAAACGCCCTGGATTTCTCCCGCCTGCATTCGTATTTTAAATTCGATTTTAATAAAAAAAATGAAAGGACTCGAATATGGTTCAGGCATAA
>JADFHN010000017.1 GCA_022567155.1 Bacteroidota bacterium | reverse complement strand
TGTTCTTTTTGCCCCGGACTGCTTTAAAAAATACTCACGTAGCTATGGCTATGCTCATATTTTTTGCATTGTCCGGAATAAAAATTTCAGCGACTTACCCGACACAATACGATTGACACGACACTAGCCGAGATGTTCCTTGTTTTAATAAGATGTAATAAATAAGTCTGAATTTCTTCCTTTTTAATAGAATCCAATGGCCTGTTGTAGAAATAACGCATGTATTCCCTGAAAAAATGGGTATAAACCGAAATCGTGCTTTCACTATATCGCCTTACCTCTAATTTATCCAGATACACCTGTGGTATGCGCACGTACCGGGCATTTGGCGTAAATGGCAACACCGGTTTATTCGTGTCCGATGAAATTGATTTTATACCTGCATCAATTGGTCTCATTGCAAATAAATTTTCGTTCTGTTGCCAAAATAGGCTCGAAAAATGTATTATAGTCGTTTGTAAACCGGATATACCCGTATATATCCGGGTACAATCGCAGCGCAGCATACGATATGATTTACTTGAATTTGAAGAGCAAACGGTTGCCGTGTGAGATTTATGAACGCTTTAAAAACCAGCGAATATACCGTATTCCCTTCCCCGGATTCTACTATTGGTTTTCCCTTGTGGGCTCGCATGATCTGTTTTGACAAATATTACTTGCGCTGTTTGTAGCTGATCCTGTTACCATACTTATTATGATTAACTGTTACAGAATTTTGCAAATAAAAAGAACATCAAGACACTAAAGCCGCACTAAAAAACCCGGATGAGGTTCTGAAATATGAGTAAATTCCAACGTAATCTTTAGTAATACCTGATGTATTATCCATTAGAAGTCATCTGCACGCCGGTAGGCCTCTATTACGGCCATCTCACCTTCTTTACCTTCTATGCTGTTGCCGTGTTCCATACCCAGGATGTCGTTGTATCCTTTATTATATATATGTTTGAAAACACTTTTATAATTGATCTCTCCTGTACCCGGCTCATCTCTTCCCGGATTATCACCGATCTGGAAATAGGCAATTTCATCCCATGCCAGGTCGATATTAGGGATCAGGTTGCCTTCGGTAATTTGCTGATGGTAGATATCAAACAATATTTTACATGACGGGCTGTTCACCGCTTTGCATATTGCGTATGCCTGTGCCGCTTTGGTAAGAAACAACCCGGGATGATCCTGGAAATTCAAGGGTTCAAGCACCATCACGAGTCCATGAGGTTCAAGTATGGCTGAGGCCTGTTTTAATGATTCCACCACATAAGCGGTTTGGTATCCCATCTCTATTCTCAGATCCACATGACCGGGAACCACTGTCATCCAATTGGCATTTACACGTTTTGCCACTTCTACTGATTCCTGAATTTGTTTCAGAAATTCATCCCTGTAATCCTGTTTCCCGCCGGCCAGATTTGGTTCTTTCCAGTATATTTTATGGGCCACAAACACCCCCATAATCATATTTAATGCCTTCATTTTTGCTGCAATTTTTTCCTGGTCTTCTACCGACCGGTTTTTCATTCCGTTGTCTTCCATCGAACGAAATCCGCTGTCAGCCATAAACTGAAGCTGATCGGTCAGATCCCTGCCTGCGCTGTTTTGAAACATACCAAAATGCGGCGCATAGTTAAGCCTGAATGTGGTTTTATCCTGGTCGTGTCCTGTAAACGCACCGAATGTAACCGTGGAAGCCGTTAGCAGACTCCCGCCTGCCAACGATCCAACTTTTATAAATGCCCGTCTGTCCATTTTTAACAAATTATACAGCCATAAATTGTCCGGGAACCGGCACCGGGTAATTGCCATTATCGTCAGGCATTACCGGAGGATTTTTATCCCATCCGAGATCAGCTTCATCAGGCATGTACCTTAAAGGAGAATTGAGTGCTTCTTCCCAGGTAATCAGCTTGCCCGAATAGGTAGCCATCCTTCCCATGATGGCTGTCAGGGTGCTTTTGGCGCCATACTCCGCATTGTTTATGACACTGCCCTTTCGGATGGCTGTAAACAGGTCATCGTGCTCTACCTGGTAAGGGTTGGGGTCTTCAGACCCATCGTGATCATACAAAATATTGCCATCATACCCTTTCAAAATGCCCTTGTTGTTACTGTTGGTATATATCGTACCTTTTGTACCCTGAAATGATTCGGAAACCCTGTTCAAGCAATCCTGCTGGTGCCTGCACTGACTCGATATTACTGCTCCGCCCGGATAAGTAAACTCTACAAAATGATGATCGAAAATCTGGCCATGGTCTTTGCCTTTCCGCACTTCGCGGCCACCCATACCTTGTGCCGTGGCAGGAAACCCGTCAATAAACCAGTTGGCAACGTCCATGTTATGAATATGTTGCTCCACAATATGATCCCCGCATAGCCACGTAAAATAATACCAGTTGCGCATCTGGTATTGCATCTCGTTCTGGTCAGGTTTACGTTCTCTTACCCATACACCACTGGAATCCCAATATACCTGCCCGCTGACAATTTGCCCGATTGCATCATTCTGAATCCGTTTATATATTTCAAGATAACTTTTCTGATAGCGTCGCTGCAGGCCAACCACTACATTCAGTTTTTTTTCTTTTGCAAGTTTTGCCGTTTCCAATACGCTTCTGATCCCTGTAGCGTCTGTTGCAAGGGGTTTTTCCATAAAAATATGCTTTCCTTGCTCAATAGCATACTTAAAATGTTGCGGTCTGAAACCAGGAGTAGTGGCAAGAATTACCACATCAGCCATGTCAATGGCCTTTTTGTAGGCATCAAAGCCATCAAATTTTGTTTCCTCTGTTACTTTCAGGCGGTCTTTCCCATATTTTTCAGAAAGGTATCCAAGGCTTTTGTCAACCTGGTCCCTGAATGCATCAGCCATAGCCACAAGCTGCACGTCCGGATCGGCAGTAAGTGCCTCGTTGGCCGCACCAGTGCCCCTGCCCCCACAACCCACCACAGCCAGTTTCAGAGTTTCATTTCCAGCTACAAATGCTGATGCTGATACCGGTAAAGTGCCTAGTACAAGCGCTCCCGCAACCATTGAAGTGCCTCTTACAAAATCCCTGCGAGAGATTCCATTTATATTGTCTTTATCCATGATTTATAAAGGTTTTTTCGTACTCAATTTAGTCATTAATTTTGTCCAAATCACTATCTGAGAATGGGTAATTACTAAATTTTGTTAAACGTGATATCAAGATTACGCTAAGCCGGTTCCCAGTAGCTTAATCATCAGTTTTCTCCTGCTCCAATGCTTCATCCGATGGCTCAGCTTCGGTTACAATAAATGGTGAAGCATCCTGGTGCAGTTGTATTGCTTTTTTCGATAATACAAAAGCTACAATGAGAGAAATGAATGCCAGGATCCACATACCTGGAACAAATGATATGAAAAGGAAATAATCATATACACCATGGAAGAGCGTAGCCACTAAAAGAGCTATAATACTGTACTGAACTTCCTTACGGTATGTGAATTTGGCTTTCCCAAGATAATATCCCATTAAAACTGCAAACAAAGCGTGTGCAGGTACGGCCGTAAACATCCTCAAAATTGCAGTCGCTTCTCCTCCTCTCATCACATAAAATATATTTTCAACAGTGGCAAACCCCATTCCTACCATCACCGCATAAACGATCCCATCGAAAGGTTCATTGAAGTTTTTATTTCTGTAAAGAATGCCTCGGACAAAAATGAATTTACATAACTCCTCGACAAAAGCCACAATGACAAAAGCGTGTATAGCCTGCTCTTCAATGCTGTCCTCATGGATGGTTATAAACTCATTTATAACCATGGAAATCCCGATCGCGAGGAAAAGACTCAAGATGCCATAAACAAAACTGATCATCAGAAGCCCCAAAGGTTCAGGCTCATGTTTGTCCCTAAAGTATATATAAATGGCAATAGCTATACCAGGGGCAATGGCCATCGCTAACAGGAAAAAAGCATTCATACGAAATAAATAGCTAAAAATAGAGCTTACAGTTGAATCCACAAATTACTCAAATCCCTTTTTATTACAGCAGCTTAAGGGAAATCATCCATTCATCATACTGCTTTTTATTATCACTTAAATCGAATGCCTTTGCATAGCCTACTGAAAACGTTGAGGACAATAGTGAAAAGAGAACTATCCTGGTGTCCAACTGGGTGCCGATATTGGCAAATTCATAAATTGAACTGGTATTATCACTGTAAAGCAGCAGGGAAGAAAATATAGTAGCCTGCGTCCAGTTTGCAAACAAATTCAAAGTTCCCAATTTTCTGAACCTGATCGGTGGGATCACCATCTCCACCATTCCCTTGAAAAACTCTTTTGAAATGATAGTTGTTGCCGCATCATATTGCAATCCGGGAAATGAGTAAATACTTCTATATCTTCTGAAGGATTGGTGATCAATATAATTATTGCCGAATGAAGCAAAGCCAAACCTGGTAAATGGGTTGACATCGGAGCTGAAGGCATTACCAGCTGCTGTCCTGAACCAAACTGAGAAATGTTTTCCTGGCAATTGAATTCCGTAATCAAAAGTGCCAATCATCAAAGGGAATAGTTTGCCTCCGGAGAAAGCAGAAGCTGCCCTCAAGGATGTCTTGAATCCCTTCTCGTAGTCAACAGCCCCAAGAGATGCTTTTTGGTAACTATACGATAAGGTGCCATTAAGGGTAAGATAGAAATCATTTTCAAAACCCTTCTCTTCGAGATTCTGGAAGAAGGGAGACCCTTCCAAGCCATAGAATCCACCTAAACCCAGATTCAGGTCCAGTTTTTTTGGTGGATCCCAAATAATTGAGTTATTGAAATCAAACCTCAGGAATATTCCCTTTCTTGAAGTTTGTGTGGGGCCAAACAAATCATAAAAATCAGTACCATTAAAAGAGGCACTCCATGAATATCTCCCAAATTTTGCATCCAGGGACAAATGCAGCAGCTCGTCATCCTCAAGAGCCACCGTCGAGGTATCACTTGTAATTCCATTTTCCCAAGTCTTGGGTGTATAGGAAAAGGCTATGTCAATTTCCCGGAAGGTGAGAGGGTCACTAAAATTGATCCTGTAGCCAATTCCAATATAGTCCTTATACCCGGTGATGATCGGGTATGCATAATTCACCTTGATAAGATTTCCGGGCACATATGCACCCTCGTATGTTATAAGTTCTTCGACATCGATTTGTTCAGGAGTTGGAATTTGCAATTCCCAATCGTGGAGTTCCGGATGCTTATCAATAGCCAGGTTTCCAAGAAATTCTATAGTTTCAACATTTTCGACCTTCTTATTGTCAATGAACACAGGCTGAAAACCATCACTTGTAAAATTGAATACAAGCAGCCTCTCATCATCGATTGGCACAGGTCTGAAAAATCCTGTCAGGGTATTACTCATGGCCTCGATATTATAATCTTCGGTAGTAACCCTGAAAATATTGCTCACACCTGAATAATACGACGACCCATAGATATATTTGCCATCATCGGAATACCTGAAGCTTTGTGGAGAAGAAGGTGCGAAATCTGCAACCGTATCAATTGAAACCTCGCCATTTACCAATTTATAAACATCATAGATGAGCAATGACTGGTTCCCGCTTATATCTGAAACTGCTGCGCTGAGGTTCTTACCATCCGGAGAAACATCGATATCAAAAATATCATGCCCGTAAGGCAGCGTACTCATTTGCTCCCAGGTGCTGTAGGGGCCGGTTTCCTCTTTGCCAGGATCATTCAAAGGAATTCTTACAATGGTAGAGAAACCATTCAAGTGCTTTATCCCCCAAATGGATTTGTCAACCTTGTTGAAGGTAAGGTCCCCTGTCCTTACATCCTTTTGAAGTAGTCTGGTTTTACCAGTCTTAATATCATAACTGTTAAGGTCACGCCACCGATCATTGTCTGTTGTAAAATATATGACGTCATCCTCCTCATCAAATGTAACTGAAGAAACATAAAAAAGTGCAGCCCCTTTGATGTCCGTTAATTTTTCAATTCGCCCATCTTCCAGATGAATGGTCGCCAGATGCGGAATCTGGCCAGGATAGTTGATCGCTACATATATTTTGTTTCTTTTCTTGTCATAGTGGGCTTGTGAAACGGACCCGAGAACTTTATCTGTAACAGGCGTGGTTTTTGTGATGGGATGTACTTCAAAGCCAACAATATTCTTTTTTTGAAATTCTCTTTCGAATGCGATCCATTCATCCCAGCCCTCCTGCAGGGATTTGCTAAAAATATGTTTGAACTGACCGGAATAGAACCTTTTGCTCCCATCCTTTCGTTTTACCCATTCAATAATCTTGTCAGGGCCGTATTGATAAGCCAGGTATCCCATAAAACGGGTTCCGTACAGATAGGAATTTGATTTTCCCTGAAAATCCGTTGTCGTCCCCTCTGACTCCAATCCAAGTGCACTGTAAATGTGAGCATCTTCGAGTACACGGGTCCGGAAAACCATTTCGTCGTAACTGCCGAGTGCCAAACCCACTCCTCCGCTCATCCAGGTCTCTAAATAGGAGGCAATTCCTTCGTGATACCATCTTGGAGAATAACGACGGGGGCTGGTCATCGCACTGTAGATCATGGAAATGGGATCTTGATTCGAAGGCTTTACTTTTCCGAAAAACAATTTGTGATAAAGAACATCAGTCTTTGATGAATTATCGAGAGCTACGACATGGACCAGCTCATGATTCATCAGACTGAAGACCCTTTCCCCTGCAGGACTGGTCTCAAAAGAATAGCTGAAAGGCGCCAAACCCATACTTATGGCATTTTTGGGAATGGCAGTAGCACCACCATTACCATAATCCCCGAAGTCCTGAATCAGGACTGTTATTTTCTCTGATGGGGTATAATCAAAAAGTTTTCGATGGAAGTCCAGGGCATTATGAAAACAACGAACGGCATGAGGGAGAATATATTTATGACCGAAATCATAGGTAACCAATCCCAGGTCCTTGGTTTCAATCATGTTCAACTGCCCGAAAATGGTGTTGCTTGTCAAGAATAACAGTAATGTGAATCTATGTTTAAACTGCTGAATAATATTGCGATGGTTTAACAATTGTAAGGTGGTAACAGGTTAGGTATTGATTCGATTCAGAAATATTTTGCCTTGGTAGCTCCAAAGATCGCTTCATGCTTCTAAGAATAAATTACCGGACCAAACTAAAAGGGAGACAACAACTGTTATCTCCCCTAAAAATTTCTTTCTACGAAATTACATTTCCACATCGGCCCTGGCCATTTTTTCAAGTTCACCAAACCGAGCTGACTTCATCAATTCAGTAAATGTCTGATTCTTCATCAACTCACCAAAAGCCGGGTTTTTGGCCAGCTCAGCAAACTGTGCAGATTTCATAAGCTCTCCAAACTGAGGAGATTTTGCCAATTCCATGAATTGAGGACTCTTTGCCAGTTGTGAAAACACTGGATTTTTGGCCAGTTCAATAAACTGAGGTGACATTGCTAACTCACGAAACTGAGCATTCCTGGCCAATTCTGAGAAAGCAGGATTTCTCGCTAATTCAGAAAACAGAGGAGATTTGGCAAGCTCCAAAAAATGAGGATTCTTCGCCAGTTCAATGAATGCAGGATTCTTGGCTAGTTCGCGGAAAGTAGCATTCTTTGCCAACTCCTCGAACGCCGGGGATTTGGCCAATTCTTCAAACCTGCTGGACTTAGCCAGTTCCATCATGTCAGGATTTTTGGCAAGTTCAGTGAAAGCAGGATTCCTGGCTACCTCCATAAATTGAGGGCTTTTCATAAGCTCATCAAACCTAGGGCTTTTCGCCAACTCCTCAAAGGCAGGTGATTTGGCTAACTCCATAAACTGAGGAGATTTCATCAACTCACCAAACTGAGGTAATTTTGCCAACTCGTTAAATGCCGGGGATTTAGCCAATTCCATGAATTGAGCATTCTTTGCCAACTCGTTGAATGCAGGATTCCTGGCCAGCTCCAAAAACTGAGGATTCTTAGCCAATGCAGTAAATTCCGGTGATTTCATCAACTCCCTGAAACTGTCATTCCTCATCATTGCCTGGAAATCATCGTTTTGCAGTAATTGCTGTACTTCTTCCCCGTCCAGGCTTAGTTTTGTGCCCGATCTGTCACTCTGAGACTTTGTAGCTTTCTTCACACCATCAATTGCTGAACCAGAGGCTTCCCCTGGTGAAAAATTGTCGCCCACAACAAAATATCCAATAAGCGCTATTACTACGACAGCAGCAACGATTAAAAAAATAGTACGGTTCCTTTTCATCCACTTGAAACAATCGTCTCAAAAACAGCCTGCTTTTTGTCTATTATACCTAACTATTTAAAAATTGAATGTGACTTATCTTATTGAAGAAGCGTTAGTTACAGTAATGTCCTATGCAGGAGATCGATTAGTTGTAATCATCTATGGGCTCCAGCCAGAATATTCTCAATGCTTCAGCATCAGGTACATTTTTTGGCCGCACTATCCTGAATCCTACAAATGGTGCATTCGTATGCCACCACCTGCTTTTCGGAAACTGTGGGTCACGTCTTTTCCACCTGGGTTCAGAAGGTTTGCGCGAACTACACTTGCAATTTTCAGCATTATCTCTCCACGATCCTCCGCGCAATACCCTTGGGTAAAGTTCAACAGGCTTTAGCCAGGGGTCGGTATTCCCTGAAGATCCGGAATAAAAATCCGTTGAATATTGATCCATAGTCCATTCGGCTACATTTCCGAGTATATCATACAACCCATTAGGATTTGACATTTTTAATCCCGGTTCTGAATATTCAACACCACTGTTTTTTCTATAACTTGCATATTCCGGCAGACCGGATTCTTTATCTCCAAAAAAATAATCCGTCCGGCTTCCTGCACGGCAGGCATACTCCCATTCAGCTTCGGTAGGTAACCGGTAAAATATACCCGTTTTAGCCGTCAACCATTTGCAGAACATAAGCGCAGCATACTGCGTCATATTGGTTGCCGGAAAAGCTTCTTTCCCCATTCCGAAACTCATATCTTCATACGGGGTGGTTGCTCCCGATATCCCGTCAATCCCGAATTTATTACGTATATCGTCGCTTATTACTGTGGACGCTCCTGCTTTTTCATACACAAAAGCTTCGTACTGGTCCCAGGTGATCTCATATTTTCCGATCCAGAAATCACTTACGGTAACCTCATGCACCGGACCTTCTTCCGGATGAAGGGGATCATCATTGCCCATTAAAAAACTCCCCCCTGAAACAGGCACCATTGCAATGGAATACGCTGTACCAGGAATACGCTGTTCATAAGAAACAAACGATTCCTCCGGAGTAAATAAATATAGAAAGCAATGTAAATAAATGAAATAAATCATATCGCTATAAAATCAATTCCATAATAACCAACTTTCATTTACTTGTCAACATGATTTATATCAATGCGTGAAATTATATTTCGTATGCTTACTTATTATTTTAGTTGAAGTTTTCAAAAAAACCCGAAACTACTTCGTGATTAAACAGCGCAATTTTGTAAATAAAATGAATGATTTTTCGAATCATTTGGCCTATCTCCCAGTAACGGGTTGGTTGCCATTTCAGTCGTAGGGTGTCTCTGAAACCAGTGACGAAAATTGAAGGTGGAGTTTCTCCGCCGTAGCTCGCAACCTAATATTTCTTAACTGCGAAGCTCGTCGTCGCTCCTCATTACATTCGGAGCTATGGCGAGCGCCATGCCTGCCGGCAGGAAGGAAGGTGGAGCCGGAAGGGGACCGACCGTTAAGAAAATGTACAGTGTACATTTTTAGGGAGGGGCCAGCCTGTAGGTGGGCATGGCCGTAGGCAAACGAAAAAAGCTTTCTGAAGAAAGCTTTTTGAGTGGAGCCGGAGGGAGTCGAACCCTCGTCCAGCTAAGGAAGCCCGGTATATTCTACATGCTTAGTCTGGCCTTTTTTTTCGGGTTGGGAATGGTGGCCGACAAACCGGCTCCCAACCTTATCCGCGATCAAATTCGCCTCAACGTCACGAACCCGCAAAGACTAGTCCTGCGTTTTGATGCCTCGGTTTTCTGCCCGGCAGAACAAAGGGAAGAAGAGACACATGCTGACTAATTCTTAATTAGGCAGCAAGGGCGTAGTTAGTTTCGCCAATTATTAAATTGAAAGTTTTATTTACGGGTAATACTTCCAAACACCCGGCATGCATACACCTGACAATCACCTACTGTCAAATCCAGTCGGCCCCGGTATCATGTGATGTGCAGTATTTTATGTGCAAAAATAATGCTAAAATCACTTCCAGACAATATGACCACAACTTTTGACTGATTTATTTAGATTTTTTAGATATCGATTCTAAAATCCGCCTGAAAGAATTTCAAGCTGATAATCGAAATAAAATGGATAGGTTAGGATGCCAGAAAACCTTGCGATGCCATTATGATACGGATTGCTGACAAAAGTCTTTTTATATTCCGGGATTATTTCTTAATATTTTCAGCGAAATTTACCATATATGAATCAATTTTTAACCCATTCCGGATTATATACTGATTTTTATGAGCTCACCATGGCTCAGGGATATTTCCGTGCCGGAAAGGCGAATAAACAAGCTTCTTTTGACTATTTTTTCCGGAAACTTCCTTTTGGCGGCGGCTATGTGATACATGCAGGGTTAAGTGACCTGCTTGCTTATTTAACTGAAATGAAATTCACTTCTGACGACCTTCATTATCTGAAGAATCAGAGGTTTCAGGAAGATTTTCTCGATTATCTAGAACAATTTTGTTTTACGGGCAATGTACATGCCATGCGCGAGGGTGAAGTTGTGTTTCCAAATGAACCGGTACTCCGGGTTGACGCTCCGATTATTGAAGCCCAGATAATCGAAACCGTAGTGCTCAATATTCTCAATTTTGAATCATTGATTGCCACAAAAGCCAGCAGAATCCGAAGTGCATGCGGTAAACGGTCTTTTATGGATTTCGGATTGAGAAGAGCACATGGCTGGGGCGGATTACAGGCCTCAAAAGCAGCAATGATCGGTGGCGCTGACAGTACTTCCAACGTTCTTTGCGGCAAACTTTACGAGGTGCCCGTTGCTGGTACACAAGCCCACTCCTGGATCGAAAGTTATGATTCTGAACTGGAAGCGTTCCATGCCTTCGCATCATTATATCCCGACCTGTGCATTTTAGTAGTGGATACCTATGACACGTTGAGGTCAGGCATACCAAATGCCATACAGGTAGCTAAGGCAATGGAAGAAAAAGGCTTCCATATGGCAGGAATACGACTTGATAGCGGTGATTTTGTAACCCTGTCGAAAAAAGTACGGGAAATGCTCGACAAGGCAGGTCTCGGATATGTTCGCATAGTAGCATCCAACCAGCTTGATGAGTATGAAATTGAGCGGCTTCTTTCACAAAACGCACCGGTTGATTCGTTTGGTGTCGGTACCAGTCTGGTGACAGGCGATCCGGATGGCGCACTTGACGGTGTGTATAAGATGTCGTCGTTCGATGATCAGCCCCGTATCAAAATATCAGAGAGCGCTGATAAAATCCTGCTACCTGGGAAAAAACAGGTTTTCAGGTCCGTTGATATAACGGGTTGCTTTATGGAAGACCTCATTGTACTCGAAGATGAAGTAACCGCACAAAATGATAGTGCAGGCAAAGAGACTCTTTTGAGCCCGGTAGTTACGAAAGGTAGTGTATGTTTTGCTGAGTACAAACTGACTGAAATCAGTGCGTATTGCATGGAAAGGCTTTCAAAACTGCCTGACAAATTAAAGAAATTAACGGTTTCCGGCTCATATCCTGTCCGGTTGAGCAAGAAGCTGGAAACGCTTAAAAAATCAATGGTAAATACCATCCTTCAAAACATCCATGAAAAAGACTAAAGCCTTGCTGATTGTAGATATGCAAAATGACTTTTGCCCGGGAGGCGCTCTTGCAGTTCCGGAAGGTGACAAGATTGTACCCATAATCAATAAATTAATAACTGAATTTCCGGTTATAAGTGCTTCCAAAGACTGGCATCCCCCGGACTCCGTCCACTTTCAAAAATGGCCTGTTCACTGTGTAGCCGATACAACAGGAGCTGATTTTCATTCAGAGCTTGATACAAACAGCATAGACCTGGTGCTTCTTAAGGGCACCTTTAATAAAGACAACGGATACTCAGCCTTTGAAGCTACCAATATTGATTTTGTTCACTGGCTTCATACACGAAATGTTACTGATTTGTTTGTTTGCGGACTCGCTACAGATTACTGCGTAAAAGCAAGTTGTCTGGATGCTGTCCGTGAAGGGTTCCATGTATTTCTGATTGAAAATGCTATCCGTGGTGTAGATCTGCAGTCCGGTGATTCGGAAAAAGCCATCAGCGACATGTACAATGCCGGAGTTAAAATTATTGACTCGGAGGGAATTGGTTAACGTTATGTTGATAAAACCCGTAACCGGAGAGGCATATGTTCCGTGACCGTGGGGTATGTATATAACTGTGCTTGCGAATCCTTATATTCATCTAAAAGTAATATATCAGAAAACTGAAATTGAAATTCCAGGTTTATTACTATATTTCAGCCGGCTTTCAAGGCCAGCACTATGATTACCCGTGAACTCAAAATTATCGTGGCAGATGACCATACCCTTGTGCGTGAAGGGTTGATCAAAGTGATGGAAAAAAATCAGCGCGTTACGGAGGTAAAAGGTGCATCGGATGGAAAAGAAGTGTTGGCGCTTTTAAAAACTTTCGCCTGTGACCTGATCCTGATGGACCTCGACATGCCGGTTATGGATGGCATTGATACCAGCGCCGAAGTACTTAAAAAGTATCCCGAGGTCAGAATTCTGGTGTTATCCGGATATAGCGATGATAAATATATTTATCATATGATCGAAATGGGGGTACATGGATACCTGACTAAAAATGCAACACCTCAAGAACTTGAAAAGGCCATAGACGACATTTTTTCAAGTGGCTTTCATTATAACGATGTCATGGTACAGGCTATGCGAAAAGGTATTATTAAAAAATCAGATAAGCCTTCGTTCCGGCCCAAAACTGAGCTTACCGGACGCGAAAAGCAGGTACTAAAAATGATCTGCGAAGAAAAAACAACACATCAGATCGCTGAAGTAATTTATCTGAGCGAGCGGACTGTTGAGAAAATCCGGGCTGCCCTGGCTGCTAAACTGGATGTAAAAGGAACAGCAGGTCTGGTCAGGTACGCCGTTCAAAACGGGCTGGATATTTAACAAAATGGTAATTCGATTTCGCCCGCTTCAAGCATGAGTTTCGGTGAAGAAGAGTTGATTTACCGATTCAACAGTAAATCTGAATTCTTGTTTCATACCTTTTCCTCCCTCTTGCTAATTGTAGCTCCGGAGTTTTTCAAAACCCTGTACAAAAGAGCAATCGTTAACAGAATAGTTATTAAAAATACGAATATCATAATATGAATTATTTTTTATACTATTATAGGATATCAGTAATAATCGCCATTGCTAAGCGACGCATTCGGGCAGAACTTCAACTTCGCCAATCAGGCCTGCCTGGCCGCGTCGCAATACCTTAACAGATATCTTTTTACAGAGCAACTTATAGATCAGGCTGATCTTAACACCAAAACCATTTTCTGTCTCCCTGATCCCATCCAAGCTGGAAATTTTAAGTTTTTCTTCCGTAAAATAATGATTTTCGTTTTCCGGGCACTGATTTGTAATGTGAATTTTCACCGTGCTGTCATCAAATACATACGTAACATAGCCAACAATTGTGTCCATAATGATTGCTTTTTGACTGTTTATACTCAAAATCAATCATCGGGATATAACGGAAACCTAAAAAGGGTATTTTCCCCCTGTATTTCGGGTAATATCCGCACAATACCATTCGAATATGTAGTGTTTTTTTTCGAATCAGTTGCAAACACCTGAAGATTTTTTTTGGTTAGAATATGGACATACTAACCACATTAAACTAATGCACGCTTGAAAAACTGAATTCTATTGTGTCTTTTTTATCACCAATGAATAGCTTCAGGGCATCAGGTGACATAAACTGATACTTAATCCACTTTGGGAAATCATGAGCAGGATTGTGAGGCACATCCGGTATTTACAGGTAATGGATATCGCGATACCGGATGGTCCGTTTTTCCAAAACCTTTTTTCTCCATCAACTATTTTATACCCCTCCCCTTCCATGGTGTTCCTTTCGCCCTTTTGCCAGATTTCATACCGTTTCTGAAATCCTGTCAGCTTCCACCTGTCTTCCGGTTGCTGAAATACAACCGGCATGTGATTCTGCATTTTGGTTGGAGAAACCTGGATCAATAGGGTAAAAATTACAGAAATATGCATGTCAAAGGCTTAAATTTATTTCTAAATGTAACGGTTGGACCTCATTTAATGAATTAATAGCCGCTATTTATTGTTTTCATAATATGTCTCAAAAACACCTGATTATCTGTATTGTCTTTCTTTTTGCTTACGGTTGCGAAGATGATGGCATGCCTGACAATAATGTAATAACCCTCAATGGTACAACGATACCTGTTTCGAATGTTATCATTGACGGCCCGTTTGTGATAGAAGAGGATACCGCATTCAGGATGCGCTTAAACAGCACTGATCCAAGCATCCGGATTTTTTTCTTTGTTAATAATCCGGATAAAATATCCGGACAGTGGCATTCAGGAACTGAAGATCAACGCTGGTTTGTAGAAAATTCGGGCAACAGCATTATAAATCAATGTGCATTTCCGTATTGTTTCGAGTTTGATCATAACGGGTCCATTTTTATTGAAGAAATGGATGGAGGAACTTACCGGATAATTGCCGATATAATGCTATTGTCAAAAATGCAGGAGCTGAATTACTGTGCATCCTGCGGTATCACAAACACACTGGAAATCCGGTATATCGGGCCATGGAATTAGCTACTGACAACAAATACTTTTCAGTACTCTTCGAGCAGTTGATTCAAACTCCCACTCTGCAAGCATTTCACCGCGAAGATATTTGGTTTAGAATATTTACCTTTATTACACACCCTATAAATCATTTAGAGCCTCACATGCTGTTCAGTAATTAATAATTTTACTAATCTCCTCCGGTTTTCCGGCCACCATTTACCAGGTTTGCATCCACTGCCCACATTCCTCTGACATGTGTGGCTATTACAATAATATTATCTCTGGGTTGGATGATCAGATCATGAATAAAAGTTGATGGCAGATCACCTAGAACCGACCAGCTTTTGCCTCCGTCAGTGGAAACATTCAGCCCCAGGCCCATCACATAAACTGTATTTTCATCGGTCGGATCGACACGTATCCGGCCAAACACCCAGCCATAGGTTGCTGAAAGCTTTTCCATGTAATTTTTCATTTCTGCAGTTTTGCCGCTTTTTTGTACCCTGGTCATTCCTTTATCGTCGGTACGGTACACGGTAGCCCCTTTGATAACACTTCCTTTGGGTCTGCCGTACGAATCGAGTTCACCTTCATTCAAATTCTCGAGAAAATTCATAATTATCGACAAAAGCAAATAATACATTTGGATCAGACCGTGCAATATCAATACCGATACGGCCCCGATATTTTGGCTGTGGCAATCCGTTATTTACAGGATTCTATTTATTTCCATCGTCGGTGGTTTTATAAATTCCTGATTTAATATGCATATAAATAATGATTTTGCATCTTCATATAACAGGTTTACATCTCTCCCGGTATGTATAATATATAAATTTAAAAAATGAAGGATTATCCGGAATTGTTTTTGCGAAACGGAATTTTATAAAATAATCTTTGACCTAATTCGTATGAGAATAGTATCTTGCAACTATGGAAAATTTTGTGGTATCGGCACGAAAGTACAGGCCAAAATGTTTTGATGAAGTTATCGGCCAGGAACACATTACTACCACCCTGAAAAATGCCATTGAAAACAATCATCTGGCACAGGCGCTTTTATTTTGTGGCCCCCGGGGGGTTGGAAAAACAACTTGTGCCCGCATTGTTGCCAGAATGATAAACAATTATGATAGTGGAGAAACCGACGTTTCACTAAATATTTTCGAGCTGGATGCCGCTTCCAACAACTCTGTTGATCATATACGAAACCTGACCGATCAGGTACGGTATCCACCTCAATTCGGAAATTACAAGGTGTATATCATTGATGAAGTGCACATGCTTTCAAATACGGCATTCAACGCTTTTCTGAAAACGCTGGAAGAGCCCCCACCCTACGCCATTTTTATACTCGCCACCACAGAAAAACATAAAGTAATTCCCACTATTCTGTCAAGGTGTCAGATTTACGATTTTAACCGGATAAGTATTTCAGATATAACATCGCATTTAAAAGAGATTGCTGATAAAGAAGGAGTAAAAGCAGAAGAAGAAGCGCTGCATCTTATCGCCCAGAAAGCTGACGGGGCGCTCCGCGATGCGCTTTCATTGTTTGATCTCATCGTCACTTTTTCTGCTGACAATTCGATCACTTACCAGGCAACCATTGACAACCTGCACATTCTTGATTATGATTACTATTTTAAAATGACTGACTACCTGCTGCGTGAAGATGTGGTTGCCGGTTTGCTGTTGTATGATGAAATCCTGAAGAAAGGATTTGACAGCCATAATTTTATCATCGGACTCAGCCAGCATTTTCGCAATCTGATGGTTTGTAAAGATGAGGCATCTGTAAAACTTCTTGAAGTTGCAGAAAACGTAAAAACCAAATACAATGATCAGGCAAAAGAAGCCACGATGTCTTTTCTTATGTCTGTTATCAATATTTCAAGTCAATGCGATATCCAGTATAAAGCCAGCAAAAATCAACGGCTTCTTGTGGAGCTTTCACTGATGAAAATGGCACATATATCCTCAGCGATTAAGCTTGCCGGTCATGCTGTCACTGATAACAGTGGTGACGATAAAAAAAAAACTAAAACTGACAGTTTAGCCTCAAAAAAAACAGATTCGGAGGAACTAAACAAACCACAAGTTACGGCAGATAAACCGGAGGTATCAGAACCTCAGGAGATCTACAATAAAGCATCTGTCACCTCCCCCGATTTGCAGGAATCAGATTTGCGGAAACTTCAAAAAACCACGAAGATACCCTCCTTATCTGCATTGAAGGAAGTGAAAGAGGCAATAAGCACAGATGAACCCCTGGTCGTCGGGGCTGATTCGGAAGAAAATGTAGAAACTAAAGATAACAGCTTCAGCCTTACCGATCTTGAAAATGCGTGGCGTGCCTTTAGCGAAACAAAAAAGGAGGCTGGAAAAGCACAGGAATTAAATGTTCTGAACCAACCCTTTCATTTTAACCGTGAAAATACAACCGTCACAATTACGCTCATCAATTCGATCCAACTCGATATCCTTGATGAGTTGAAAAGCGATCTCTTGTTGTTTCTCAAGGAGAAACTTAATAATTCATTCATTAAGATCGAAGGAGATTTGCAAAAAGAAAAAACCGACAATAATAAGCTTTATACGAATAAGGAAAAATTTGAGTATCTGGCAGAAAAGAACCCCGTGGTAAAAAGCCTCCAGGAAAAACTTGGTCTGGATCCTGATTTTTAACCAGAAAAAAGAAAAATCAGGCCTTTGCGAGATTAATCTCTTCGAGCGAAGCCTCTGTGAGGGGTTTGGTTATGAATTTTATTACATAATCGTTGTTAACGATTTTATCTATATCCCGCTTGTTGTCAGAGCTTGACAGGATTATCACCTTGCAGTGATCTTTTACCGTATCACTGAATTTTTCAAATTCATATAAAAACACAAATCCGTCAACGATGGGCATATTGATATCCAGAAATATTATTTTCGGTATGTTCCCAACATTTTCCTTATTTTCTTCAAGATAATCCAGCGCGCTTTTACCGGAACTTTTCACAATAACTATTTTCGCAAAATTTGTGATTTCTATGATACGCTTACTGATAAAATTATCGGTATCATTATCATCAACCAACATTACGAGTTCCAGTGTTTTTGAATAATCTTCCATAAATATACTACTCTGAATTGAAGTGCCAAGTTAAATAAGGGCTTTGTAAATACGGTATTTTATCTTCAAATATTAACGGACTTTTTACCGGATAATATTTAATATCATATACAAAATCAACCATTTAAACCGGGCGCAAATTTAAACAAATAAATTACTTATTTTCATGCTATTGATTTCAAAAAATTATATGAATCGAAAAAAAAAATCAAGTTTTAAGATGAAAAGCAACTAATCCCGGCGCTTGCTGATTTTTAGTTTCTCACCAATCTCCAGACCACTGTCTGTTTTAGCGTTCCACTCTTGTATTTTCTGTACGGTGACGCCATGCTTTCTCGCAATACTATACAAGGTATCCCCAGGTTTTACAACATATAGATCAAATTCAGATACAACAGCGTTTCCATTTGCTACCTTTTTATCGACGTCTTTACGTCCCACATTTTCTTTTTTATAATCAACCGGCACATTTATTACCAGCGACTGACCAGAACGGATCACTTCCCCGATTTTAATATCATTCGTGCCGGCAATCTTCAAAACGGGTACATTATAAAGCCGCGAAATGCTGTAAAGAGTTTCTTTGGGACGTACAATATGATAGATCGTTTTTGTTTCTACAGAATCAATTTCTGCATTCTTGAATGTACTTTTCTCCTTCGGAATGACTTCTATTTTACCTGGGCCTGAAAGGTTTTTTACTGAAAAGTCTGAGGAATGGTTTATGCTTATTTTTTCGTTTTTACCTTTTAACAATCTTTCATTCTTAACAATCTCTTTCTCACCGGTATCTTCAGCCACCTGACGATAAACTACTGGTTCATTCGCAGGCCGTATATATCGTAACCACAACACTAATCCCTGTTTAATTTCACTAGCGTCTGCAAGCTTGTTTTTTTTTAGAAGTTTAGCCATTCTGACTCCGTATTTCTGTGATATTTCCCATAGCGATTCACCAGGCATTACTGTATGGTAGTGTACTTTTGCTTTTCCCTTTTTCGACTTGAAGTAATACACCTGGCCTACTGTGATCGTTTCATGCGGATAAATATCATTATACTTTCTGAACTGTGTTTCTGTAATACCGGCTGAGTCGGCAACTTTGATGACGATCATACCTTCATTTCCGATAACGCCAGGGATACCGTTTACCATTATAAACTCCGGTTTTTTACTGAAAAACCGTTTTGCCCTGGCAATGACCGGAAAAGCTTCCGGGTTTTCTGCTCCTTTATATCGAGGCGCTGAGGTCAACATGGCGCTGTTTTCCTTTTCAGCTACCTGTGCATCCAAAGTAAAATAGGCAGGCACATCACGGTCATAAGGAATAATAACCGTATAGTCTTTGTCGTCCGGTATCCTGCCTTTTTTGAGCCACATATTATATCTCTCCAATTCTTCTTTATCAACATTAAACTCTCTGGAAATAGCAGACAGGGTTTTCGAATTACTCACGATATACTCCTTCAACAAAATTTTCGAGGGGTGATGTTTTTGCAGTGCATCCTCAAATGCAATCCTGTGGGCGAGGTACTTTTTTATATACCAGTAGGTACCTTTTGTAATAGTCATGGATTTCGCGCCGAAATATTTGTTGTTTTCCTTTTTCAGTACCCCCCCGGCTCCCATCTGATACGACTGCAATGCAAACAACCAGTTATCAAAATAAAAATTATTCTTTTTGAAATATTTCGCCGCCGCCCTTGTGGAGGACACAATGTTCATTCTTTCATCTACGTGATTATCAACCCTTAATCCCATTTCAGCAGCTGTAAAATCCTTGAACTGCCAGAAGCCAACCGCATCAGATACCGACACTGCATCGGGTATCAGCGCACTTTCCTGAATCACCAGGTATTTTATGTCGTCAGGTACATTTTCTTCTGAAAGGATCCGCTCAATGACAGGGAAATACATGCGGGCCCTTTCTACCTTCGCTTCGAAATACCTGGTACTTTGGGTCAAATCATCTACATCGGTCTGAATTTCTTTTCTGGCGCCTTCGGTAATTTTCAGCTTAATGTCGGCAAACTGCATACGCTCCGGAACTACCGGCCCCTGAGCTGATACCGCATAAAAAGAAGTAAGCAACCAAAATAATGAAAGTAGATTTCTGTTCATTTTTTCCTAATGATCATCAACCCGTCCCTTACCGGAAACAATACATTTTCCACACGGCTGTCTTCCTGAATTTTGCGGTTAAATATCCTTAATCCGTCCGTTTCTTTATCCCCCTTCCTGTTTTCTTCAATCACTTTACCGCTCCATAATACATTGTCGGCAATGATAATGCCTCCTACCCTGAGTTTGGGAAAAACGAGTTCGTAATAATTTACATAGTTTTCCTTATCCGCATCAATGAAAACCATATCAAACTCTCCTTGGAGTTCCGGAATAATTTTCAGGGCATCTCCGATCATAAATTCGATTTTATCACCCATCGGCGACTCATCAAAAAACGCCCGAACCGTTTCTTCCAGTTCTTCATTAATATCAATGGTAACAAGCAATCCGTCTTTTGCAAGGCCCTCGGCAAGACACAGGGCAGAGTACCCTGTAAAAGTTCCGATTTCAAGGATTTTTTCAGGTTGCACTATTTTTGAAATCATACTCAGTATCCGGCCCTGCAAATGACCTGATAACATCCTGGGCATTAGCATTTTTTCGTAGGTAAACCGATCTATCCTATTTAAAAGAGACGATTCCTTCGAGGTGTGACTTTCAGCATATTTTAAAATAACAGTGGGTAAAAAATCCATGCGTCCTGTTTAGTTTGGAAGATATGTTAATACACTCAATTGTTTTGAGTCAAACATTTCATTGGCAATATCCCGTAATTCAGAAGATGTAATTACTTTTATCCGGCCAAATATTTCTTCCAGGCCGGGAATACGCCCCAGATCAAGCATACTTTTGCCCATCATCAGCATAAAACTCAGATTATTCTCTTCCGACATGGCCAGTTGTCCCATCAGCTGCTCTTTGGCCCGGTGCAGTTGCATACTTCCTAACCGGTTCTCTTTCAATCTGGTCAGCTCTTTCATCGCCATTTTCTCGGCTTTGGGCAACTGCCCCGGTTCGGTACCAAAAAAAATAGCAAACATGCCCGTATCGGTAAACGCGCTGTACTGGGCATCGATACTGTACACATACCCGTGCTTTTCCCTTAGCACCATATTCAATCTCGAATTCATACCGGGTCCTCCCAGTAAATTAATAAGGAGGAAAAAGGGAAGTCTTTTTTTGTTTGACAATTCATACGAAGTTCGGCCAATAGCGCAATGACTCTGTGAGATGTGTCTGTTCAACTTTTTATGCTGCGGTTTATAAATGTCATACTGAACCCGTTTTCGCGCCGACCGGTACACCGGAATATCTTGAAGATACCTGATTGCAAGACGTTTTACTTTTGAAAAGGGAACATCTCCAACGGACGAAAAAATAATTCTCTCAGTATCAATATTTTCTGCAATAAATGCTTTGAAATCGTCCCGGTGAAAAGACCGGATGCTATCGGCAGTACCCAGTATGTTACGTCCCAGGCTGTGCCCGTTAAAAATAAGGTTATCGAAATCATCTTGAATGGCATCTTCAGGAGAATCTTTATACATGGCCATTTCTTCCAGTATCACACTCCGTTCGTTTTCTATTTGCTTTTCAGGAAATATGGAATCAAACGTAATGTCAGCAAGCAATTCAAAGGCTTTCGGAAAAAATTCATTTAGCACAGAGGCATAGAAACAAATCTTTTCTTTTGTTGTAAAAGCATTTAATTCCCCACCCACCGAATCGAGACGGTTCAGGATATGGTACGCTTTTCGCTTGCTGGTTCCCTTAAAAGCCATATGCTCCCAGAAGTGGGCAAGGCCTTGCTGCTGCGGATGCTCATCGCGGCTTCCAATGTCAAGATAGAAACCACCGTGAGCCACTTTAGCTCCCCGTACTCTTTTATGAACAAGCCTTATGCCGTTCGTAAGTGTGTAAACCTCAAATTCGTTCATTGCTCAGATTCTGTGCAAATGTAGCTCTTTTCAGAATTTAAATTACCGCCACCTCCTGATAGATTGACAGTATGTGATCCGCTTACCCCAAACGGCTACACATCATTTCGCTGTTGGATATGGGTGCTGTATGTTAGTGACCTGTCAAGCATACCCGATAGCTATCGGGTTATCCGGCCCAAGCCTGGTTCCCCCAATCAAGTTGATTGAGGGCATGCTTTTTGCCTATGACTGCATTCCCCAAGGGGATGCCAATGGCAAAAATATTATTGCGTAACGCTGCTATGCACAAATTTTTTGCCTTGTCAGGAACAAAAATTACGGTGGCTTAACCGAAACATCACACATGACACGTCACTAGCGATGCTCGTCAGTTGGTACAGAATATATTAAAAACATGCAGAGAATTTATAGGTTTTAGATAATTTCGAAACCATAGAATTAAAATCATTTCATGCGTAATCATGATTACAAACGGTTCTCGATTTAAAAAAATTGAAGATATTCACATTCTAGCCGATTTACTTAGAGCGGAAGGCATGTGTGTATATGATCTGGATTGTGTAGATGTATTGAATGGCATGTATGATAGTGACGATATGTTGATCGGGAGTTTCGGTCTTGAACTATTCGGTGGCCATGCACTTTTACGAAGTATTGTCGTGATTAGTGATCTGAGAGGCAGAGGTATTGGAGTTGACCTTGTTAACAATGCCCTGGAATCGGCAAAAGAGCATAATGTCAGGCAACTTTATTTACTTACCACTACGGCCGATAGATTTTTCGCAAAATTCGGTTTCAAAATAACTGACAGAAATACAGTTCCGGAAAGCATAACTTCAACAACTGAATTTCAAACTTTCTGCCCGGATACGGCGGTATGTATGAAATTGACATTCAAAAATGAATAGAAAAAAGGATTCCATAAGGCATTCGCAAAAGGCCCCGGAACCGGTAGGATCATACCCGCATGCCCGAAAAGTGGGTAATCTGCTTTTTCTTTCCGGAGTAGGTCCGAGAGAACGTGGTAATAAAAAAATACCTGGCGTTGAATTGGATAAAAACGGCAATATTTTAACATATGATATTGAGCAACAATGCCATGCTGTATTCCGAAATGTAAAATACATCCTTGAAGATGCCGGGTCAGACTGGCAATACCTGGTGGATGTAACTGTCTTTCTTACCAACATGAAGGATGATTTTGCGGTATATAACAAAATTTATGCGGAATATTTCAATAACAACCAACCCTGCCGCACTACAGTGGAGGTCAAAAGCCTTCCTACCCCGATTGCCATCGAATTAAAATGCATAGCCGTGATCGATGAATAAATTTACATGGTAACCGGATTTCGATGAATGTATCTATTATTGTTCCTGTCTTTAATGAGGAAAAGTATATATTCTCCCAACTCGAAAAAGTTGAGCGCGTTCGGCATACCTTGTTTGAATATTCCGAGATTATCATTGTAAATGACGGGTCTTCTGATGGTACAGAAGCCAAAATAAACCAATTCATTGCAACAGTTCCGTTGGATAAAAATTCCGAAGTTATTGTTCTTCATAATGATGTGAATCAGGGAAAAGGAGCTTGCCTGAAATTAGGGATCAAAAAGGCCTCCAATGAATTTATCATTATACAGGATGCTGATCTTGAATATTCTCCCGATGACTGGGCTGACTTGATAAAGCCAATACAGGATAATCATGCTGATGTTGTTTATGGCTCCCGGTTTATTGGAGAAAAACCACACAGAATTCTATATTTCTGGCATTATGCGGGAAACCGCATTATTACCTTTTTTAGTAACTTGTTTACAGATATGAATTTATCTGACGTTAATTGTGGTTATAAAGTCTTTCCGAGAAATTCCATTGATATTGAAAAATTACATGAAAAAAGGTTTGCCATCGATGTGGAAATAACCATCATGCTTTCTAACAAGCCTAATTTGAGATTCTATGAAGTTGGGATAGGTTATTATGGAAGAGAAAAAAATGAAGGCAAAAAGACTACTTGGAGTGATGGAGTGAAAGCCTTATACAGCGTTTTCAAATACGGTGATCCCAAGAAAATTCCTTTTGTAAATTTTCTAACTAAAATCTCTCCCAATATATATTTCCTGATATTCTTTACCTGGGCAACCATATTGAGATTGACTCAATATTTTGCAAGAGGATCCTTTTGGTTGGATGAATGCACGATTGCATTGAACCTTCGAGACCGGAATTACGCTGAACTTCTGCAACCACTGGATTACAATCAGGTTGCTCCAATCGGATTTCTATTGACTACTAAGTTTTTTATAAATCATTTAGGACAAAACGAGCTGTCGTACCGGATCATTCCTGCTTTCTCCGGAGTATTTTCCATTGTACTACTTTATTTATTTGTCAGGAAATTTGCGACAACAAGAATAGCTCTTATAGGTAGTTTCATATTCATATTTCCAATTGTATTTACCTATTATTCAGCAGAAGTAAAACAATATATGTCGGACTCATTTTTCACTCTGGCTATTTTGTATCTCTATTTTCAGTTTTTCCACAAACAAGAGAGTATCCCGAAAGCAATTTTACTGGGAGTTTTTGGAGGATTGTTCATCGGATTTTCAAACATTATTATAATTATTCTGACATCCATAGGCATATATGGCATCATCTCTCTTATACGTTCATTTTCTGTAAATCGTCTTTTAAGTTATACCTTTTTAGGAGCTATCTGGCTACTTAGTTTCTTTCAATATTATACGCATTTCATTAAAAACCATTCTAATGAGCAAGGAATGCAGAATTACTGGGCAAATTTTTTCGCTCCGATTCCAACTTCATTTGCCGATTTACTTTGGGTTCCTGATAATCTCTGGTATTTCTTTAAGCAATGGTTGGGTCATCATGGTAGTACCTGGATGCCTTTTCTGTTATTAATTATTGCGATCTATCTGTGTTTTAGAAAAAAACAATATCGGTATTTATTTTTGTTGCTGCCGATGGTAATCCATGTGATTTTGTCAATGTTCAAACTTTATCCTTTCGATAACAAGCGATTAATTCTATACCTGGCGCCATTGCTGATCACGTTTATTTCGGTTGGCATATATCAATTATCCGCCCATTTCAAATACGCTTTGCTTGCAACTATACTGTTTACATGGATTGTAACGGCCAGACCAAGGCAAGAGGCTGAATATTGGTTTAATCATAAGCCCCGACGTGAACATATCCGTCCGGTTTTAAATTATATTTCAGAAAATATTCAGGATGGTGATAAGATTTATATTTATTACGGGAGTATCAGAGCTTTTCGATTTTACAAGTCCTGGTTTGGGTTGGATCGATACGAAAGCATAGAAGGATTTCCAGAAGGAAGAAGACCGGAAGAGTTCGTTCAGCAGATTGAAGATATGGAAGGTAGAACCTGGATTTTATTCTCTCACATGAATGACCCAAATGGAGTCAAGTATATTGAGGACATGGTTGCTGATATTGGGATCAAGGACCAACATATTGGAGAAGGCTCTAAAACGTATCTTGTCAGCTTTCCCTGACCGTTGGAAATAGAAAAAGCTGCTCAAATTTGAACAACCTTTTCTATTGGTTTTTGTAAAAAAACCTTTACCCGATATTTACCCGTTTGAACGCAGATACTGAGAGACTATTGTTAATTCCTTTAAGATAAACGCCCACTGTGATTTTATTGTCCTTCACAAAAGCCTGGTTAAGTAAGGTGTTATCTTTTAAGTATTTATTTACCTTCCCTTCAGCTATGCGATCGAGTATATTTTCAGGTTTACCTTCCTGACGCGCCTGTTCTTTTCCGATCTCCATCTCCTTGTCGATTACCGATTGATCAATATCATTCTTATCAACTGCAATTGGTTTCATTGCAGCAATTTGCATAGCCACATCTTTTCCGGCTTGTTCCACATCTGAACCATTAACGCCCTTAAGCGCCACCAGTACGCCCAGCTTGCTGCCTGCGTGGATATATGGAATTATCTTCTCACCTTTCAGGGTTTCGTAAGCGGTTATTTCAAGCTTTTCGCCAATTTTACCTACCAGTTCGATCACTTTTCCTTCAACCGTCAGATCGCCGAGCATTTGTTTTTTAAGTGCATCAATATCAGCAGGGTTTTCATTAAAAGCAACATCAAGGATTGCTTTTCCAAGCGTCTGGAATTCCTCGTTTTTAGCCACAAAGTCTGTTTCGCATGCCAGCCCCACGATCGTCCCTTCGGTAGCATCGTCATTGGTTTTCACAAAGATCACGCCCTCTGTGGTTGCCTTGTCGGCCCTGGCAGCAGAAACTTTCTGACCTTTCTTACGTAGCAGTTCTATGGCTTTCTCAAAATCACCGTCAGCTTCAACCAGTGCTTTCTTACAATCCATCATACCTGCTCCTGTCATTTTCCTGAGCTTGTTAACATCTTGTGCCGTGATTATCATAATTACAGTTTCTTTATCGTATGTTAATATGAATTAATGTTATAAATAAAAATTGAACACCAGAAAAAAGCCTGATGTTCAATTTCTCTTATTTAACCTGTGTGGTCTTATTTTGCTGCTTTTTCCTGAGCCATAGCTTCTTTCACCACTTCTTCACTTACTTCCGCACCTTCGGTTACACCCTCCTCATCCATTTTCTTTTTAGCAGCTTCTTCTTCCTTGCGTTTTGATTCTTCCCTATCTTTTTTTCTTTCCATCAGGCCTTCCTCCATGGCATTCCCTATTGCCTGTGTGATAATGGTAATGGACTTAAATGCATCATCATTTGTCGGAATTGGAAAATCGATATTCGTAGGATCAGAATTAGTATCGACCATAGCAAATACCGGAATATTCAGCTTCTGGGCTTCTGAAATAGCGATGTGTTCGTTCTTGACATCAACTACATAAAGTGCAGCCGGAAGTCTTGTGAGATCAGCAATACCACCCAATATCCTGTGAAGCTTCCCTTTTTCGCGGGTGATCATAAGCCGCTCACGTTTGGCAAGGTTCAGGTACGACTCCTCTTTCATCATTTTCTCAATAGAGGCCATCTTTTTCAGCGACCTTCTGATTGTTGAGAAGTTCGTAAGCATACCGCCCAGCCATCTTTCTGTAACGTAAGGCATATTCAGCCGCTTTGCTTCATCCGAAACAACTTCCTTGGCCTGTTTTTTTGTGGCCACAAACATTACTTTTCGTCCTGATCTTACAATCTGCCTCAGCGCTTTCGTAGCCTGATCCAGGCAGGTAAGTGTTTTATTCAGATCAATGATGTGGATCCCGTTGCGCTCCATAAAAATGTAGGGAGCCATTTTGGGATTCCATTTTCTTGTAAGGTGCCCGAAATGAACACCGGCATCAAGTAAATCTTTATAAGTTATATTCTCCATTCAAGAGTGAATTAATTCTGTTAACGTTTGCTGAACTGGAACTTTTTTCTTGCTTTCCGCCTTCCGAATTTCTTTCTTTCAACCATCCTCGGATCCCTTGTCAAAAACCCTTCTTTTTTAAGAGGAGGACGGTTTTCATCATCTATCTCGCATAATGCCCTGGCAATTGCAAGCTTTATCGCTTCGGCCTGTCCTTTTATGCCCCCGCCATCAACATTGACTTTAACATCAAATTTCCCTTCTGCCGTAATTGTATTAAATGGTTGATTTATAATAATACGGAGTATTTCCGACGGAAAATACTCCTCAATTGACCTTTTATTAACAATTATCTTACCTTTTCCTGGCTGAAGGTAAATCCTTGCCACGGATGTTTTCCTTCTGCCGATTGTATTTATTACCTCCATTTAAATTCGTAATGGTTATAATTTGATTTCTTTTGGTTTTTGTGCTTCATGTGGGTGTTCGGAGCCATTATAAACATGCATATTCCTGAACAATGCTCTTCCAAGCCTGTTTTTAGGAAGCATCCCTTTCACTGCTTTTTCTATTAAAATAGATGGGGATTTTTCTTTTATCCGGAGCGGATTTGTAAACCGCTGACCACCCGGATACCCCGTATAAGAAATGTATTTCTTATCAGTCCATTTCTTGCCTGTAAGCCGGATATTTTCAACATTGATGATAATTACATTATCGCCGCAGTCCACATGGGGTGTAAAATCCTTTTTATGCTTACCTCTGAGCAACCTGGCTACCTCGCTTGAAAGCCTCCCCAATACCTTATCGTGAGCGTCAATGACCACCCATTCTTTATGCACAGTCTCTTTATTTGCAGCTTTTGTCTTGTAACTTAACGTGTCCACTTAGCTTTTTATATTATTAAATCTTTCTCCCTCTCGAAAAGGGACACAAAGATAGAATTTAATATTTTGAAATACAAAATGCCCATAAATTTTTGTGCCTCACCGGCCGAACTTATCGAGTTTGGAGAGCAGTATACGGTAATCGTCCGGATATGGCGCCTCGCAACTGATTTTTTTCCCATGCATATCCGTAAAGGTGATGGCAAAAGCATGCAAAGCATATCGTTGTATAAGCTGTCGTTCATCCTTCCGGGTACTGAACCGGTAGTTTTTTTTAATTGATGACAGGTAAAAAGGTTTTCCCCCGTATTTTACATCGCCCGAAACAGGGGCTTTAAGAAAGGCAAGATGCACCCTTATCTGATGTAGCCTTCCCGAAAGTGGCACACACGCCACCAGTGTATGTGCCCGGTATTTTTTTATCACCCTAAATTCAGTTTCAGCTTTCTTTCCCTTTTTGTAATCAACCCGGGCATTTCCGGCGCCGGATATCAGTGGCGCCTGAATTTTGTCCTGATCAAAGTTGTGTAAACCATCCACCACCGCGTGGTATGTTTTTATAACCTCCCTGTTCTGAAGCTGCATGGCCATATTTTTATAAGCCTCATTGTTTTTAGCAATAACCAGACATCCCGTTGTGTCTTTATCAAGCCGGTGACAAACACGGGCTCCGGGCCAGTAACTCCGGGCTAGTTTGAGAATATTCAAATGATCATTCCGGTCTTCGAGAGAAGAAATGAATGCAGGTTTATTAATTATGATATAATCATTGTCCTCATAAATAATGATTTCCTTAAAATTAATACGTTTCTTCATCGGTAGTGCAATTACAGGTAGTTAGTCTTTCCCTGTCAGAAGATCAAAACTTAAATTCGGAACCATCGCCCAATTTTGAACAAACCCTTATTTCAGTGTTGTGTCCTTCCAGAATATGCTTTACGATTGCCAGGCCAAGGCCGGTACCTCCTTTACTCCGTGTTCTGCTATTTTCAACCCGGTAAAATCGTTCAAATATCCGCCTCTGATCCTTCGGTGCAATGCCCTCGCCATCATCTGCCACTGAAACCGTAATCCGGTTATTATGCCCGGATATAATGACCTTTACCATTCCCTCTTCCTTATTGTACTTAATTCCGTTTTATACAAGGTTGGTAATTACCTGATGTATGCGGTGGAAATCAGCGTAAACCAGAAAACTGCCCTTGTCGGGTTCAAGGTTAAGTGTGATATTTCGCTTTCCTGCTCTTTCCACCAACTGATCAAACACTTCCTCAATAAGTTTTAGGATATCAAAATATTCCCGGTACATTTTAATATCACCGCTTTCAATCTGTGACAAAGTCAACAGATCCCGTACAAGCATATCCAGACCGTCAAGGCTTTTTGCGGCTTTTTTTAAAAACCGTGTACGTACATTTTTGTCTTTCACTGCTCCATCCAGTAGTGTATGCACAAAACCCTGGGCTGCAAAAATGGGTGTTTTTAGCTCATGCGAAATATTGGCTATGAAGTCCTTTCGGAAATCAGCCATCTTTTTGAGCTCTACTATCTCATTGCTATTTCTGTTTGAAATCTCTCTTAACGTGGTATCCAGTCCACATGATTTTTTAAAATTATACGCAGGCGGTTCGGACTGGTCAGAAACAGGTTTTCCGTCCATCTGTTTAACGAGTCTTTCAATTTTCTCAAGATCGCGCACTGCAAGATACTTCAACACGACAAAAAAGAGAAATAGCGAAGCACCGAAAATAATCGAAAATATTTTTAGTATTGAAGCGGATTGAATACCACCGGTTAAGGAGATCAATGCAGTGGCTACTACTGCAATAATGAATGAAATGCCCCATACAAGTAACCGAAATTCTTTCAATGTTCAGAATGAATAAACTTATAACCTACTCCTTTTACGGTAGAGATATATCCATCTCCAATCTTTTCACGAATTTTCCGTATATGCACATCAACGGTTCTGGCCTACACATAAACATCCGTTCCCCATATATTCTTCAGCAATTCATCTCTGTTATACACTTTATTGGAGTTGTCAGCAAGAAAATAAAGAAGCTCGAATCCTTTTTAGGCAAGGTTACCTGCCGGTTGTATACTGTGATCGTATACGAAGTTCTATCGATGACCAGATCACAGATTTCGATATAGTTATTTTGATCAGCCAGTATTATCTTTCTGCGAATCATGGCATTCAATCTGCTTATCAAAGCCCGTGGTTTAATTGGCTTCGTAATATAATCATCTGTCCCTGCTTCAAAACCTGCCACTTCAGAATATTCCTCGGCCCGGGCAGTAAGAAAAATAATATAGGTATTATTCAACTCGTTGATCTCGCGCAACTGACGACAGGTTTCAACACCATCCTGATGAGGCATCATAATATCTGGCAAAATAAGGTCGGGAATAAACTCTTTGGTGATTTCAATCGCTCTAATGCCATTTGAGGCACATCTTACAAGATACCCCTCCTTTTCAGATTATACATGAGAAGTTCAATTATATCTTTCTCATCATCAACGATTAAAAGTTTTGGAGTATCTGCCATGTTACAGTTAAACTGGTTTTACAAATGTATATCAAGCATTTTAATTTTTATTTCAAATGGAGAATAAAGAAATTTTCAGTATCGTGGATATTTTCGTTTCATAGACAAAATCATCTCCACCAAATTGCCGCCAAAATTCTTGTCTAAAACATAATTAAGGTCCTCCTGTTCGGAACGATACAGCAGGAAGGACATAAAATACGCGTTGTTTGGAAGTTGTTTCTCAAACTTCCTTTTGAAAGCCTTATTATTAAACGATACGGTATCGAGTGCATCAACGATCATCCTGATCATTTGCATTTTCTGTTTTCTTTTATGCGTTTCAGTCATACCATCCGTAAATGAAGCATATAAACTGTCGAGTTTCTGCGCCCCTGATATAAAATGCCCGGCTAACCTTTGCTGGTCACTTTTTGTGTCAATATAATCCTGCAACAGGGCAGAAGAATCTCCGTAGTTTGATGTCAGGAACGCTTCTGCGCCTTTACCGCCTATGAATGAGGCCAGGTTTTCATTAAAGGTAAGGCTGTCCTTTAAAAAAATGGTGTCATGGGTCAATTCGTGAATTACGGTATTGGCCAGATCACCAGGCGTGTCCCGCAACATTTCAGACATAATCGGATCTTTAAACCAACCCAGGGTGGACCAGGCATCCACCTCTCTCAGATAGGTGTCATACCCTTCTTCCTTTAACTGATTACGTAGTTTTATGGCTTTCTTCACGCTAAAATACCCCTTGTAGGATACAGTACCAATAACAGGAAAATGCCACTCTTTGTTCACGAGACGGAAGGGCTCGCAGGCCCTGACCACCCACAGTACCGGCTTGCCTTTCTGATCATACATAGTGGTGTAATTACGTGTAGGATTAAGTCCTAGTTCTGTTATCGCCCAGGCTTTGATCTCATTTACCAGCTTCAGTTTCTCTTTAATTTCATCGTTTACCGTATCATCTCTCAAAATGTCTTCAACAGGCCGTGCCTGCATTATTATTTTAATCTGTCCATATGCCTGACCTATTCCATAAATAATTAGTTCAACATTCCAGATTATAATAACCAGGAAAAGTCCGGCAACCGCTAACAACATCTTCCTAATCATTTCATTTTGAAGGCTTTCCCTTAATGTGAGATAAATAAAACTCTGTGTAGTAATTCAGGTAAAAACCAAATGAATATTCCCATTTACTATTTCCCAGATCGTAATACGGCTCGAACCTGGCTGAAAAGGTCATGGCATCCATTAACTTTAAATTGTGAAGAAAGCGGAATATCAACAGTTCGCGCCGGGGCTCTACATAATCGGGATGGTGTACGGTGCTGGATACCGAAGGGTATAAGGCACCTCCTTTGATGGTGATGAATTCTCTGCCCAGCCAATAACTGGTCATAAATTCAACATCTATTTTGGTGGCAATAGAAAGATTCAGATACCAGCCGTCTCCGTCATCGAAGGTAAGACTTCTGGAGGGAGTAATATTTTCGTAATACAAATAATAATTATCCGAATGAATGGATTTGATCCAATGGCCGGGTGCAAAAGTATAGCTGTATGAGATTCCGGCAGCGCTGTTCCACAAAATTATGATTGGATCCGGATTATCGTCAATCTGTCCCCCCTGATGATAGGCGATAAATTGTAACGGGAATCTCAGGAGATGATGGTCCCACTTTTTATCAAAATAAAATGAGATACCTCCCGAAAGTTCTTCCTGATTGGGATCATTTCTGTAAATCATGGTTTCCCAGTCGATCCACATATCGAGAAATACGTTATCAGTTTCGAGCTTGGTTTGCATCCCTGTTTCAAGCCGGTTCTTCATTACGCGTTCAAAATCATAGAGCGGTTCGATATAGCGGTGATTCAGGCTGCTTTCGAGGTTGCCGAAAATCTGTCTGAATGGTCCCAGTTTAAATTCAACGGTTAGCAGCGGGGCTATTTCCGAAAAATCATCATTCCCGAAATCTTTCTGTAAATAAATGCCAGCATCAATCCGGACTTTTTCAGAAGGATAGTAGGATAGGTACGGGGCAAACTGAAACCCGAACAAAGTATAACCGTCGGCAATGTGAAGAAGGTATTCGTTGTTTTTTGTAAACTGAAATAAATCCAGTCCAAGATACAATTCCTTGGTCCGTGACGAATCAAGTGACCTTACATTATAAAAGGGGGCGTTGTTTAGCTGCGCAAGAGCCGGTGTAAAAAAAACAGCAACCTGAAGTAATATTAAAATCAATCTATTGCTCACAGCTACTAAAGTGAATAGATACAACCAATTATTCAAATATTTGCGCCCTCTACCTCTTTTAATAATTTGTTATTTGCTTATTGAAGCACTAATTTCACATCGTAAAATCTATTTTATTTTAAGAAAATCCGAAAAAATGAATATAAATTCCGAGAAATTAAAAGCCCTGCAGTTAACCATAGATAAACTGGAAAAGGCCTACGGAAAAGGTACAGTTATGCGGTTGAGTGATGAGGAGGTGATGGATGTTCCTGCCATTTCTACCGGCTCCATCAGTCTCGACCTGGCCCTTGGCATTGGCGGCATTCCCAGAGGAAGAGTGATTGAAATTTACGGGCCCGAGTCGTCAGGTAAAACCACCCTTGCGCTTCACTGTATTGCTGAGGCACAAAAGAGCGGCGGCATGGCAGCATTTATTGATGCCGAACACACTTTTGATAGAAAGTATGCAGAAAATCTGGGTATTGATACGGAGAATCTGCTTATTTCTCAGCCTGATAACGGCGAGCAGGCGCTTGAAATCACCGAGCATCTGATCCGCTCAGGCGCCATAGACATCATCGTGATTGATTCGGTTGCTGCACTGGTGCCCAAAGCTGAGCTTGAGGGCGAAATGGGCGAAAGTAAAATGGGCCTGCAAGCCAGGCTCATGTCGCAGGCATTGCGTAAGCTGACGGGAACCATTAACAAAACGGGATGTTCATGCATATTTATTAACCAATTGCGGGAAAAAATAGGCATCGTGTTCGGAAACCCTGAGACAACTACCGGCGGCAACGCATTGAAATTTTATGCCACGGTAAGGCTGGATATCAGGCGTATCGGTCAGATAAAGGAATCATCATCAGAAATTACCGGAAACCGGACTCGGGTAAAAGTTGTAAAAAACAAAGTAGCTCCCCCATTCAAAACGGTCGAATTTGACATCATATACGGTGAAGGTATTTCCAAAACAGGCGAAATCATTGATCTGGGTGTCGAACTTGATATAATAAACAAATCCGGATCGTGGTTTTCATACAAAGGCAACAAACTGGGACAGGGTCGTGAAGCGGTAAAATTACTGCTTATGGATAATCCTGAGCTAATGGAGGAACTTGAAACCAAAATTAAGTCTAAAATCCATGGAGAAGAGGATTGACAACGCAGATATGAAGATAAAAAAACCTGTCGGTGGTCGCCAAATACGTAATGATTATGAGTACCGTGTGGACAACGTTGATATAATCTGAAAAAAATAAGACTTGTATTTATTCTGCTATCCGGTTGTCCTGATTGCAATTACTGGGTCCATACGTGCCGCCATTACCGCTGGAATAATTCCTGATATTACCCCAATCAGGCTTGATACCCCTGCACCTAAAAGCACATTTTTAAATGTGAGTACAAGATCGAGGGTGCCAAGTGATATGAATGACAACAGGTAAACGAGACCCAGGCCTACCAAACCTCCTATCAAGCTCAGGAAAATCGATTCAAACAAAAACTGGAAAAGAATAAAATAATTTTTGGCCCCAAGCGACTTTTGGATTCCTATGATCGGGGTCCTTTCCCGTACGGTCACAAACATGATGTTGGCAATGCCGAAGCCCCCGACAAGAATAGAAAAGCCTCCGATCACCCAGCCTGCCATTCCGACCACATCAAATACCCCGCTTATGATATCCATTATGGCTTCAGGCCGGTTAATGGCAAAGTTATCTTCTTCTTTTGGCTTCAACCCCCGGTGTGAACGCATCAGGCCGATTATTTCATATTCAAGCTCTACAAGCCCGATATCAGATTCAAGACCTTTTATACCAATAGTTGAACCGTTTTCGTTCCACGCCCCTGTTCCGGTACTGACAACTTTTCGTAACGCCACATAAGGTATTACTACATTGTCATCGTTGCTGGGTGTGCCCAGAAAGCTCTCCCCCTCTTCCTCCATCAAACCAATTACTGCAAATTTGAGTCCTTTTATGCTGACCTCTTTTCCAAGCGGATCAGTATCAGGAAATAAATTTTTAACAATATTAAAACCGATGATCGCAACATTTCTTCCTATTTCGGTTTCTTCGACTGTAAAATACCTCCCTTTTTCGATAGGTGATGAAAACACCTCATTGTAGTAGTAGGATCCACCACGGAGCGTAGTCTGGTTATAGCTGTTGTTTTCTCTTTTTACCAACACATTTCTACTTTCCCCGATTATAGCCACAGCGGAAGCATTTTTCAGATTTGCCTCAAGAAATTTATACTCCTTATAGCTGGCATTGGGTCTTTTCCAGTAGCGCCACCATTCATATTCTCCTTCATTTTCAGGCACCCAGTCCCATTTCTCAACATATATTACGCTCGTACCTAAAAAATCCAGGCTCTGCTTTATGCTTCTTTCAAGCGAATCCACGACCGTTAGCACCGCAATTATCGCAAAGATTCCCACCGTTACACCTAATAGTGATAACACCGTTCTGAAAACATTCATTCTGAGAGAGTTCCAAGCAAATCTGAAACTTTCACCTATGAGTTTAAGTAGTACAACTAATTTCATTCCGGTATTTTATTATTAAGACGTTTAAAAGGCATTTTTGTTATGACGAAACAGGAATAAAAGTAAACTACTTAGCATTAAACATTAAAATATTATCACAAACTATTAGCTTTGCGACTTACATTTTTTACGGCAAATAACGCAATGAAATTATCCAAATTCAAGTTTGATCTGCCATCTGGTTTAATATCATTATATCCGGCCGAAAACAGGGATGAGTCCCGGCTTATGGTTGTCCACAAAGATACCGGAAAAATCGAACACAAGATATTTAAAGATGTCATCGAATATTTTGATGAAGGTGATATCATGGTTATGAACGATACCAAGGTATTTCCTGCCAGACTGTATGGAAACAAGGAAAAAACCGGCGCCGAGATAGAAGTTTTTCTTATGCGAGAACTCAATCCGGAAATGAATCTCTGGGATGTATTGGTAGATCCTGCCCGTAAAATACGTGTTGGCAATAAGTTGTTCTTTGGAGATGGCGAGCTTGTAGCTGAAGTAATTGACAATACCACCTCACGGGGAAGGACCATCCGGTTTCTTTTTGACGGCAGTCAGGAAGAATTTTATAAAACTATTGATATATTGGGTGAGACACCCCTTCCGCGTACTATCCCTAGACCTGTAGAACCAGAAGACAGGGAAAGATTTCAAACGATATTCGCGAAACACATTGGTGCAGTTGCTGCTCCGACCGCAGGTTTGCATTTCACAAAACAGTTGATGAAACGGTTCGAAATTAAAGGCGTTGATGTTACTTATATCACCCTGCATATTGGTTTGGGTACCTTCCGGGCGGTGGATGTAGAGGACCTCACCAAGCATAAAATGGACTCGGAAAACTTCAGAGTGGGTGAGGAAACCGTACAGGTAGTAAATGCTGTAAACGAAAATAAGAAAAAAGTGTGTGCTGTAGGAACTACAAGCATGCGGGCTCTCGAATCAGCGGTGTCAGCAAATGGCAAACTCAAACCCGCTGCCGGCTGGACTGATAAATTCATTTTCCCGGAGTACGATTTCAAGATTTGCAATGCCATGATCACTAATTTCCAGCTTCCCGTATCAACACTATTGATGATGGCAGCTGCATTTGGCGGATACGAACTGATTATGGATATATACCAGTTAGCAATAAAAGAAAAATATAAGTTTTTCAGTTATGGAGATGCTTTACTGATCATTTAGATTGCATGCACATGTAATCTGCCGGACCGGTTTATTTTTTTCACAAACAGACTTATCTTATGGAAGTTGTACTGATTGTTGCAGGCGGTAGCGGAAAAAGGATGCAATCAGAAACTCCCAAGCAATTTATTGAAATCGCCGGTCTTCCGGTATTAATGCACACCATAAAAGCATTTGCATGGTATGCGTCCGAAATCAGGATCATCGTGGTATTACCGGAAAATCATATTACAATATGGCAAAAACTGATTCGCGATTTCAACTTTACCATAAACCATACATGTGTAAAAGGAGGTGAAACCCGTTTTCAGTCTGTTAAAAACGGACTTGAATATGTAACCGATACGGATGTGGTAGCCATTCATGATGGGGTCAGGCCACTCGTATCACTAAATATAATCAGCGCCTCTTTCCGGGTAGCTTCTGAAAAAGGCAATGCAGTTACTGCTATTCCATTGAAAGACTCCATACGTGAAATTATCGAATCCGGTGAAAATATTGCTGCCGACCGAAACCGGTTCAGGATAATACAAACACCTCAGACATTTCAGGGTGAGATAATCAAAAAAGCATATGAAACGGATGAAAATCAGCTGTTTACTGACGATGCAAGTGTAGCCGAATTTTCCGGCGAAAAAATATATCTTATAGAAGGGGCTCCTGTAAATGTTAAAATCACGACTCCTGAAGACCTGACTTTTGCACGTTCGTTTTTGGAGAAAATTGAAAATTAGCCATGAAATGCACCAGGAGTTTCTCTACAGCAACGGAAAGTATCAATATTCGTCTTCGTTGAAGAAAAAATCTTCTTTGGTAGGATAATCAGGCCAGATTTCTTCAATATTTTCATAAGGCTGACCGTCATCCTCCAACTCCTGTAAATTTTCAACAACTTCCAAAGGAGCACCTGATCGAATCGAGTAATCTATCAGTTCATCCTTTGTCGCCGGCCATGGTGCATCCTCAAGGTATGATGCAAGTTCTAATGTCCAATACATACGCTAAAATATAATTGCCTTAAAAAGGGTGCAAAAATAAATTTTATAATATTAAATCAAACATATGAACAAAATATTTCACGATTTGATGCACTTTTTCACCTCACGACGAACAATTGCTCAAATTTGTTGCGAATTTATTTATCGTTTCTCTGCAAAGTAACCCACTTAGCAAAAATGTTTTTTTAATGGCGCCGCATTAGCTTACTTAATTATGAAGCCCGGTCCTTTGCAAAGGTATGCGCAGGCTGTCTTTTTTCTTTAACTTATCTAAATACTTATCGGATAGTATTTTAAAATCAGTTATATCTGGTTGACCGGCATCCACCCAGCAGGTGAACCAAAAATCGCCAATCAGTTTAACCGACGCCCGCATCTGCCTTTCTACCATTCCGCGGAGCAATGCTGCATACGCTTCTGCATACGGTTCAGAATAATCACGTCTCTCCGTTTTCCCGGTTTTGCGATACGCATACTTGCGGTCTTCAGAAAAAGATTCTGACAACTGATTTTCAATTTGTAATACAGAGTCAACCTTCAAATGGGATGATTCGATCACTTCCCATATCCGGACTTCTGTATCCGCTATGTATGTAGCTTTACCTACCCAGAATGTATAATCCTTCGATTCAATTTCCGGAATACGGGTTTCCCACAATCTGTGAATCCCCTCCTGCCCGGTGAATTGTCCGTTATAATTTATCGTGGTATGCAATGGGACATGGGCATCGGCTATGTAGTGGGCAATATCAGCCGAATACCTGAGTATTCCAGCATCATTACCCTGCTTAAAAGCTGCTGTCAGTTCATGCTTTGTCCAAAGTATCGCCCATGGAATAATGCCATTTGCCAGTAACGTATCCCGGCTATAGACTTCCTGCGCTACGCTCCATTTCCTCGGAAAAGTAAAAACAGCACTGTCCCCATATACATCTATATCAATATAATGGCGCGGCCCTTCTTCTTCCATCACGTATCTTCTGATATCCGGCTGAACGGATGCCTCTTCCAACAACAACATGTTGTTTTTATAAAATAAAATCATTTCCTGAGGCAGCGTAAAGATTGCCATTTGTATAATGCGCTTATGTGCATGAAAACCCCATGAAAATAAAATCCTGCTGAATAGCGTAATCAATAACGTAAAAAGTATTCCTTTTCGAATCATTTGTAAGTACCTCTATACAGATTCACGAATTTAACCAGTTAAAAGCATAATTTTCAATCACTCTTTGTTATTAATATTATTGCTGGTAAATTTGCATTCCATTTTTTGACTGGACTATTTGAGGTTGAATAAAATAAAGTATGGCAAATCATAAATCCGCATTAAAAAGAATCAGATCGAGTCGTGTAAAACGGCTAAGAAACCGCTATTACGCAAAAACCACCAGAGGGCTAATCAAAAAATTAAGAAAAACTACAGTTAAAACAGAAGCCCAGGAGCTTTATAAAAAAGTAAGTTCAATGCTTGACAGGCTGGCAAAAAAGAATGTGATCCATAAAAAGAATGCTTCAAACAATAAATCAAAATTGTCAAAACTGGTCAACAGCCTGTAAACAGAATAGAAAAATATCAGGCCGTTCGGATTCCGATTGGCTTTTTTTTACTTCGTTTTTAAAAATGGGATAATTCAGATAATCATTATAAATTTACAAGATACATATTAAAATATAAACCATGGAATACCCTGGGCTGGATATTAAAAGCTGGGCTGAAGAAGACCGGCCACGGGAGAAGCTCATGCTCAAAGGAAAGTCTGTGCTTACCGATGCGGAACTGATTGGCATATTAATCGGATCGGGCACGCCCCGTTATAGTGCCGTTGATCTGGCTAAGCTGATTTTAAAAAGCGTTGATTACGATCTCAACAAACTCGCAAGGCTTTCGGTAAATGATTTAACAAAAATCAAAGGTATTGGTCAGGCAAAAGCAATTACCATCGTAAGCGCGCTCGAGCTCGGGAGAAGGCGTAAAGATGCCGGATTTGAAAAAAATATTAAAATCATAAGTTCACAATCCATTTACGAGTTGATGAAACCCGAATTGCTTGATTTACAACACGAAGAATTTTGGTTGATTCTTCTTAACCGGGCCAACATATTGATAAAAAAACATAAGATAAGCATAGGCGGAATTACCAATACCATTGCCGATCCAAAGATCATTTTCAAAACCGCCCTGGAATATATGGCAAGTTCTTTTGTCCTCATACACAACCATCCTTCGAGCAATCTGCAACCTAGCAAAACGGATATACAACTCACCAAAAACCTGGTAAATGCCGGAAAGTTTCTTGAATTGCCTGTGCTTGACCATCTGATTTTCACCGACAGAGGATATTTCAGTTTCAAAGACGAAGACCTCATTTAAACATAAAGTGGAAACATTGATTCTGAATTGATATTTTTGAAAGAAAATGATTTTATCAGGAATTAAAATTTTCAGTCTGATTGTAACGGTTTTTGTGCTGATCGTTATTATTTATCCGTTTAACCACGAAGAGAAACAGGAAACCTATATCGATCAGATCCAAAAACACCGTGCTGAAATTGATGCCTTCATGCGTAATGGGGAAAAGTCGCCTTTTCGGGCAAATCCCGAAACCTACCATGGCCTTAAATACTATGATCCTGATCCTGGCTACATGGTAACTGCCGAATTCATCCCCGTTGATGTCGAAACTCCGGTAGTACTTGTAACCTCCGACGGAAAAGCGGTTGAATATTTTAAATACGGATATGCTCATTTCGAATTAAACGGCAGAGCCAATAAACTCCTGATCCTTAAACAAATAATTTCCGGTTCAGAATATTTATTTATTCCCTTTGCCGATTCTACCAGTGGCGACGAAACCTACGGTGGCGGGCGATATTTAGAGACCGATATCTTATCTGATAAAACGTTGATCATTGATTTTAATCTGGCATATAACCCCTACTGCACCTATTCTGCAGACTATAGTTGCCCCCTTCCTCCTGTTGAAAACTACCTGGCCATTGCAATTACGGCAGGTGAAAAAGATTATCATTGATTGCAATTTTGGTATGATTTCCCGGATTGTATTGTAATTTGGGTAACTTCATACAAGCTCTGACATCTGCCTGATTTTGATTTGAACAAATATGCCTTAACGACTTCCTTCTAAAATTGATTTTATTAATTTTGCCCATTAATTTTTGCTTAAAACATTAAATGAAAGTATCCTATAACTGGCTAAAAAAATATATCGATATTTCCGAAACACCGGAAGAACTCGGGAGAATTCTTACCGATGCCGGTCTTGAGGTGGAGAGTATTACGCCTTTCGAAACAATCAGAGGTGGATTGAAAGGACTTGTGATCGGGCATGTTGTTACTTGTGAGAAGCACCCAGGGTCAGATCGCTTACATATCACTACTGTTGAGGTCGGAAATGAAAATCTCTTACCCATTGTATGTGGCGCTCCAAATGTGGCCTCCGGACAAAAGGTAGTGGTGGCCAAAACAGGAACTACGCTCTATCCTTTGAAAGGTGATCCTTTTATCATTAAAAAGACCAAAATAAGAGGTGAAATATCTGAAGGAATGATTTGTGCGGAAGACGAAATTGGACTGGGTAGCAGCCATGAGGGTATTTTAGTGCTCGATACAGATCTTCCTCCCGGCACATCTGCCGCTGAATTTTTTCAGATCGAAAAAGACCATACCTTTGAAATCGGGCTGACTCCCAACCGGGGCGATGCCACTTCGCATATTGGTGTGGCACGTGATTTGAAAGCTATCCTATCGAGGGTTGTAAAGTGGCCTTCTGTTGAAAACTTTTCGGTTGATGAAATCACTTCAGAAATTAGTGTTACAGTAGAAAACACTGAGGCTTGTCCACGTTACAGCGCCGTTTGCATCAGCGGTGTTACCATAAAAGAATCACCCCGGTGGCTGCAGCAACGGTTGCAATCTATTGGATTCACACCGATCAATAATGTGGTGGATATAACCAATTTTGTGTTAAACGAAACAGGCCAGCCACTTCATGCTTTTGATGCCGGTAAAATTTCAGGAAATACTGTTATTGTTAAAATGTTGCCCGGAGGTGCCAGATTTACCACACTCGACGAAAAAGAACGTACGCTAAATCCTGACGACCTGATGATCTGCAACAAGGACAGTGGTATGTGTATAGCTGGCGTATTTGGGGGCATTGACTCGGAGGTGAAAGACAGCACAACAAACATTTTTCTGGAGAGTGCGTATTTTTCACCGGATTATATTCGCAAAACGGCACAGTATCACGGACTCAAAACCGACGCCTCCTTTCGCTTTGAAAGAGGCACAGATCCCAATCTCACTGTTTATGCACTGAAACGGGCTGCGATCCTAATCAAAGAAATTGCAGGTGGAAAAATAAGCTCGGATATTATCGACATCTATCCGGAAAAAATTGAGGATGTTGAAATTAACGCTACCTACAAACATATCGACCGGCTGATAGGTAAGCAGATCGACAGAGAGGAAATTCATGCTATCCTTGAAAGACTGGATATTAATACAGAAGATGAAACCGAAGAAGGTTTTACTGCAATTGTGCCTCCGTACCGGGTAGATGTGCAGCGCGAAGCAGATCTGATTGAAGAAATCCTCAGGATTTACGGATTCAACAAGGTGGAACTTCCGGATACCCTGGGCTCCTCATTTCTGGCCGAATACCCTGAAAACGATCCTAATCCCTGGGTCAATAAAATTAATGCGATGCTGGTGGGTAAAGGGTGGTATGAAATAATGACAAACTCACTCACCCGGCCGGAATATGTGGAATGGGTGGATGAACTGGATGCCGCTCATAATGTAGAGATACTTAATAAACTAAGCGAGGATCTGGGTGTATTGAAGCAAACCATGCTGTTTACCGGCCTTGAATCGCTTGCCCATAATATAAACCGTAAGCAAACAAACCTTAAACTTTTTGAATTCGGAAGGGTCTATAAAAAAACTGCAACAGGCTATGCCGACGAAAACCGTCTTGCATTGTTTTTGACCGGAAAAACAATTGCCGAAGACTGGAGGAAAATCGCCAGAGAAATAAATTATTATGACCTGGCTGCCATAGTGCATGCAATTATTGATATTACAACTGCATCCCGGAATAAAATTGACCTGCAACCATTCTCGGGTTCCATGTTCGAATACGGGTCGGTTTTAACTTATAATGACTGTACGCTTGGGCATATTGGGAAAATAAATGAAGCCATTTCAAAAAAATTTGAGATAAAACAAGAAATTTTTTACGCAGAATTAGACTGGGACTTGCTTTTAAAATCCACATGTCATAATATAGTGTATGCCGAGGTGTCAAAGTTTCCTTCGGTGAAAAGAGACTTGTCGCTGGTGATTGACAAAACGGTTTCTTTTTCCGAAATTGAGGGCGTTGCAAAAATAACAGAACCTCACCTGATAAAAGATATCAGGATTTTCGACGTTTATGAAGGTGAACGAATTGAAAAGGGTAAAAAAGCTTATGCCATTACCTTTATACTTCAGGATGAAGAAAGAACACTTACGGATAAAATTATTGATAAAACGATGAGTAAGCTTATGAAGGCCTATGAAAATGAAACGGGAGCAATGATAAGACAATAACTATAAAGATGCAGGAATTAGTAATCAACGAACTCACATCGCTCGAAAGAAAGCTTTCATTGCTCATAAATGAACACAGGTCTTTAAAAGAGCAGATTCGTATTCATAAGGAAGAAAATTCAGAACTTAAAGCTGTGCTTGCCGAAAAACAAGAACAGTTAAAGGAGTTTCATAATAAAGCTAAAATTAGTAAACTTGTAAATAGTATTGGGGCGGACAAAAGTGACACCGCTGATTTAAGAATAAAACTGGACGATTATATCAAAGAGATTGATAAATGTATAGCCTTTTTGAGTAATTAATATAACTTTTTTGCTTTTCTGGATGGAGAAACTTTCGATAAAAATAAAAATTGGAGACCGTGAGTATCCAATGAAAGTGTTAGCACATGAAGAGGAGCGAATTCGAAAAGCTGGAAAGATTATTAACGAAAAAATAAAATATTATAGAGAAAAATTTGGGATAGATGAACAACAAGACCTTTTGGCCATGGTCGCTTTTGACAATGTGGTAGATCATATGGAAGCCGAAGGTCAGACAAACTCCACAGATAGTATATTACTTGAAAAGCTAAAATCTCTGAATCAGGAAATTACTCAGGCGCTGTAAATCATTCGTTTTCATTCATTTTTGCCTGCCCTTTCATTAATAAATGTTTACTTTAACGTATTACATCAATGGAAGGTCTTATATTCGTTATCATTGCCGGAGTGGTCGGACTTGTTGCCGGCGCCATACTTAGCCGTATTATCCTTCTTAAGAAAACCCGCGACCTGGAGATAAAATCCGGAGAGCAGGCAGATATGATTATAAAAGAAGCAGAAATATCTGCTGAAAATATAAAGAAGGACAAGATCCTGGAAGCCAAGGAGAAATTTCTAATACTGAAATCAGATTTTGAAGAAGAAGCTATACGGCGTAAAAACCAGATACTTAGCAATGAAAATAAGCTAAAGCAAAGAGAACAAAATCTCTCCAAGCAGTTTGAACAAACCAAACGCGCCGAATCTGAAGCCAGGTTGCTGAAAGAAAGCCTGCAGGCACAGCTCGAGGTTGTAAATAAGAAAAAGGAAGAACTGGATAAATTCAACCAGCAAAAGGTTACTATCCTTGAAAAAGTATCAAATCTGACAGCAGACGAAGCAATGGATCAACTAATTGAGTCGCTGAAGCATGAAGCAGAAGCAAAAGCTTCTTCCATGATGAAAGATATTCTGGAAGAAGCCAAACTCTCGGCCACAAAAGATGCCAAGAAAATAGTGATTGAAACGATTCAGCGGACTGCAACCGAACATGCCATAGAAAACTGCGTTTCGATTTTCCATATTGAAAGTGATGATATTAAAGGGAAAATCATTGGCCGCGAAGGCCGGAATATACGCACACTGGAATCTTTAACCGGGATCGAAATCATAGTTGACGATACACCGGAGGCAATTATTATTTCGGGATTTGACCCGGTAAGAAGGGAAATTGCAAGACTGTCGTTGCACCGGCTTGTGCAGGATGGAAGGATACATCCGGCGCGTATCGAAGAGGTTGTAGCCAAAACCCGTAAAAATATCGAGGAAGAAATTGTTGAAATCGGAGAACGAACCATCATCGACCTGGGTATTCACGGCCTTCATCCCGAATTGATAAAAATGGTGGGCCGCATGCGCTTCAGGTCTTCTTACGGGCAAAACCTACTCCAGCACTCACGCGAAGTTGCCAATCTGTGTGCAATTATGGCATCAGAACTAGGTATTAATCCTAAAAAAGCAAAACGTGCCGGTCTGTTGCACGATATCGGAAAAGTATGGCCTGATGAGCCAGAAAAACCACATGCCATTTTAGGTATGGAACTGGCACAGAAACATAAAGAAAATGCTGACGTTTGCAATGCCATTGGCGCACATCATGATGAGATTGAGATGACTACACTCATCTCCCCTATTGTGCAGGCTTGCGATGCCATTTCAGGAGCAAGGCCCGGTGCGCGAAGGGAGGTAATGGAACAATACATAAAGCGTCTCAAGGATCTTGAGCATCTTGCCCTGAGTTTCGACGGAGTGAATAAGTGCTACGCGATGCAGGCAGGACGCGAACTCCGGGTTATGGTAGATGCCGAAAATGTTACGGATGACCGCGCTGAAATGCTTTCTTTTGAAATTTCACGCAAAATTGAAAAAGAAATGCAGTATCCGGGCCAGATCAAAGTAACGGTAATTCGTGAAAAACGATCGGTATCGATCGCCAAATAACTTCACATTTCATCCAGTTTTACCCTGAGATAAAGGCCGGTGACAAACGCAGCCGCTGCCCCCATTAAAAATCCGGAAAGAAGGCTAATGGTTATGATCCATGCAATGGGAGTAGTTTCAGTAATTATGCTAGTGCCTGTAAATGAAATGGACAAGCCTATCCCCCATCCAATAATGGTATAGACTATCCATTTCCAGCTATCCGCAAAGTGTTTTTTTAGTTCTATCCATTGTGCAATACCCAGAATTCCGGCCAGCACAACCAGCATGGAAATGGCAACCAGTACAGATACAAAGGATATACTCGTAAAATACTTTTCACTTATTACAGGGCCTGCCAAGGTACCAATCCCCCAGGCTATGGCGCCACCTGTTCCGGTCAATATCGTCCAATTTAATTTTGAAACTAGGGGAAATGCCTTGAGCAATGGCACTGCCTGGATTATACCCAGGATGCACCCTTCAACAAAACCTGCAACAACCATTATCAGAACGGGCAACCACGGGCTCTGGTAGAGCATAAGATCTTCATAACCCAAAACAGAGGCGATAAAAAATCCGGAGAGGGCAGCGAATCCAAAACCAAGTAGCACACCAAAAGATGAATACAATACCCACTGAATAAGAAAATTATTTCTATTCATATTATAGCTTAAAGATAGGCACTTAAGGTATAAATTTTACTGACACTGGTGTTTGTATATCTTCAAGGTTCTCTGACGAGTAACTTTGAAGTGGATGTACTTAAAAATAAGTAGTCGATTTTGAATGCTGTAACGTACAAAACAGGATTCCTGAAAAATCAACGTCATTACCCGATTTATTCGGGTAATCCCCCGAATAAAACCCTGCTTTCAGTTTATTCACACATACAGCCAAAACAAGCAGATTGCCCGATATCGCTCCGCGATTCGGGCAATGACGTTATGGTATGACTTGCTCTCCTTTGTTTTAAGCGGCGTATAACCTTATTTATTTTCGGATGCTATTTGTCATGCAGAAAAACTGACATCTTTCATACCAGATACAGAACTTGTTACCGGTATTCTGACAATACTTTATCCAACTCACTCACCACCCGTTCGGCATTAGATATGTCGAATGGCATAGGAGGCTTTATTTTCAGCACATTGTTATGCAGACCGTCGGTAGTTAACAGGATTTGTTTTTCCTTCATTGCTTCAATTACCTGTTTCGCCAAAGATGTTGCAGGTGTTTTTTCGTCGTCTTCAATGAGTTCAACACCAATAAATAACCCGTATCCGCGTACATCTCCGATTACAGGATATCGTTGTTGCAGTTCCTGAAGCATGTTTCTGAATGCTTCACCTGTTTTGAGTGCATGATCCTGCAGGTTTTCGTCTTCAATTACTTCCAGCACGGCTTTTCCAATGACACATGAAACGGGATTACCTCCGAAGGAACTGAAGAACTCCATTCCGGTGTTAAATCTATCAGCAATTTCCGCGGTAGTAACCACCGCAGCCAATGGATGCCCGTTGCCCATCGGCTTGCCAATAACCACTATATCCGGAACCACCTCCTGTAATTCGAACCCCCAGAAAGCATGGCCTGTTCTTCCAAACCCAACCTGAACTTCATCTGCGATACATAATCCTCCGGCTTTGCGTACGCTTGCATAAATATTTTTCAGATAACCCGCTGGCAATACAACCTGACCGCCACATCCAATAATTGATTCACAGCAAAATGCCCCAAGGCCTTCATCTGCATTATTAATTTGCCGTATCACGATATCCGCTTCTTCGGCGTACTTCCGGCCGGCCTCCGGATCATCATACCGGTATCTGCCCCTGTAACCATCCGGAATATCTAGTTTATAAATATGGCCCGGCCGGCCATGGCCTCCCTTTCCGTCATGCTTATACGGACTTGCGTCGATTCCTGCAAGGGTATTTCCGTGGTAGGCATGTTTCACCACCATCATATTCTTTTGACCCGTCACTTCTCTCACGATTTGTTGTGCAAGGTCTCCGGCCTCGCTTCCGGAATTTACAAAATACACCACATTTAATGGTTCCGGAAATTTACCGGCAAGCATCATGGCATAGTTGCTAAGTTCGTCATACAAATACCTTGTATTGGTATTCAGTGTAGCCATTTGCCTACAAGCTGCCTCTACAATATCAGGATGATTGTGACCTACATGGCAAATATTATTCACACAATCCAGGTAGGTTTTTCCATCTGAGGAATACATGTACTGAAAAGCCGCCTTCACCATTTGAATCGGAGTCTCATAACTGATGCTCAGTGACGGGTTTACATATGACTCTCTTTTTGTAAGAATTTCTTCCGGAACACCAGAACGGGGCCTCTTAAATCCACAGGCTTCTTTCACAGCATCGGCAAACTGATTCGGATTGATCTCAATCCATTTGTGCAACAGATCCACGGCGGGCTTTTCTGAAATAACCAGGTATTCATTCTCTGGCCGCTGTGATCCGGACAACGCTGAGTGCGCGATGCTTACTGCCAGCCGCGTTCCGATGAGATAATAAAGAATGTCCAGTTCTTTCTCTTCAAGTGGAAGCTCCTTATGATACCCTGTCACCACGTTCTTTGCCCAATCTACCGGATCTTCCATTCCCATTAAGGCATAGGTAAGCGCTATGGCAAGTTCATTGATTACCTGAGAGTAAACACTGTCTCCGAAGTCAATAAGTCCTGAAATCTTGTTTTCCTGTACCAGGAGGTTATAATCATTGGCATCGGCGTGTATTATTCCCTTTCTGAGATGGGGCAAAACAGGCGCTATGAAAATTTCGAACTGTTGAAAGAAATATTGCGCCATTCTGCGGTTTACCGGATTGGTAATATACTTAATCAGTGGCTTTGTCAGCGAGGCATTCTGAAGATCCCACTCATAATACCTGTCATTTAATAAACCCGGTTCAACTTTGAGGAGGATTTTATTCATTTTACCAAGCACCATGCCCAGATCTGTATATAGCTCTCTGGTACGGACGCATTTCGCAAAAAGATCGCCTTCCAGCCAGGTAAAAACCCGAAGAACAAATTCCCTGTCATCAATCCTTACTACTTCATAGTTATTCCCATTTGAAGATTTCACCGGTTGAGGAAAAGGAGCGTTTTCATAGTTGTGGTGCAATTTTTCAAGAATATGAACCTGCGAAATATGGAAATCAACCATACGGACACCTTCCGTAAGTTTTACAACGTATGATTTTCCCTCATCGCAACTGAGTCTGAAATTGATATCCTCATAACCGGCCAATGCAACCGGTTTTCCTGATAACCCAAAATATTTTTCAATAAGGGGAAGAATTTGCCAAGAATCCAATGTTCCCATGAATTTATACCGGTGTGATTTTATATATCGAATTAACAAAAAAAGCAGGCAAATACCCGCTCAATATAATAAAAAGTGTTGTTCTGAATACGAAATTTAGTTGCTTAGCGCCCTGGCCATCGATATACCGATATCGGCAGGGGACTCAACCACCGTGATGCCACACTCACGCATAATCTTCATTTTTGCTTCAGCCGTATCATCCGCACCACCTATAATTGCACCTGCATGGCCCATTCTTCTACCGGGAGGCGCCGTCTGACCAGCTATGAATCCAACCACGGGTTTTGGATTTCCCTGATCGCGGATCCATCGGGCAGCTTCCGCTTCATAGTTCCCGCCTATTTCACCAATCATTACAATGGCATTTGTTTCAGGATCATTCATCAGCAACTCGATAGCCTGCCGGGTTGACGTTCCTATAATCGGGTCGCCACCGATACCGATAGCGGTGGAAATACCCAGGCCGGCTTTAACGACCTGATCTGCTGCTTCATAGGTAAGTGTACCTGATTTGGAAACAACCCCGACCTTACCGGGTTTAAATACAAATCCCGGCATGATTCCAACCTTTGCTTCACCCGGTGTAATCACTCCCGGACAATTAGGTCCTACCAACACGCAGTCAAACGATTTCAGATATTCTTTCGCTATCATCATATCTTTGATTGGTATGCCTTCAGTAATAGTTATAATCACTTTTATTCCGGCCTGTGCAGCTTCCATGATGGCATCGGCAGCAAATGCGGGTGGTACAAAAATGATTGATACATTTGCGCCGGCCAGTTCAACGGCCTCTTTTACCGTATTGAATACCGGCCGGTCAAGATGTGTCTGACCTCCTTTGCCAGGGGTTACGCCACCAACTATATTTGTTCCGTACTCCATCATCTGGGAAGCATGAAATGTGCCTTCAGAGCCCGTAAACCCCTGTACAATCACTCTGGAATCTTTATTTACCAATACACTCATAGAATGGATTATTTTTTCAGTAGAAGTGCCACAAATTTATAATAAAACAATCCATAACCAAATGGTTTATCCACGCAAAAGGGTTTAAAAAATAAACCTCTACGTTTTTTAAAACAAAAAGTTATTATGTACATCTCCGGTCACACACTGTTCGAATTTGAACTATACAAGCATTAATCATGACATAATCAGACTTGATTGGCGAATTTTACAGTTAAAAGACCCAATTGGTATGAGGTTTGCTTATTGATACTAATAAAAATAAACATACATAAACTCATAATAATTACGGACTGATTATTTAACGGTTAAAAGAAATGGCTAAGCAACGCTTCGATGTTTAGTTAGGTTAGGTTAGGTTAAAGAAGGGAACAGGAAGGCAAACGGCCTTCCTGTTGCTTATTATGATACAATTAAGATCCATATTTCCTAACTTTCCGACATGAATACCTTCAGATCAAGACTTCACGAGATCATTTTCGAAGCAGACACCCCTGCAGGCAAGGCTTTTGACGTAGCACTTCTCATCGCAATCATTCTGAGCGTAACAGCAGTGATGTTGGAAAGTGTTAATGCTATAAACATAAAGTATAGCACAATACTTCATAATATCGAATGGTTCATTACAATTTTATTCACTGTTGAATACCTTGCCAGAATATACTCTACAAAAAAGGCTTTGAGTTACATTATCAGCTTTTATGGAATCGTGGATTTCTTAAGTATCATTCCGACCTATCTGAGCTTAATTTTAATGGGAAGTCATACGCTGGCTGTAATCCGTACCATCAGGCTGCTCCGGGTATTCCGGATTTTCAAACTTGCCCAGTTTATCGGAGAAGGCAAACACCTGATCGCGGCATTAAAAGCAAGCCGGCGCAAAATCATTGTATTTGTTTTAGGCGTGTTGTCGCTGGTAGTGATTACCGGAACGCTGATGTATATGATCGAAAGTGAAGAAAGTGGGTTTACAAGCATTCCTGAAAGTATTTACTGGGCAATTGTAACGCTCACTACCGTGGGTTATGGCGACATAGCTCCTCAAACAGTCTTAGGTCAGATACTTGCCTCTTGCGTAATGTTAATGGGCTACGCCATCATTGCCGTTCCTACCGGAATTGTTACCGTAGAGCTTTCCAAAGCGTCAAAATCGAGTACAAATACACACGTTTGTTCCAACTGTAACGCCGCCGTGCACGATGATGATGCTAAATTTTGCAAAAAGTGCGGATCTAAACTTTAACGGTATTTTTTATGCTCAAATTAAATGACCTGCTCTGGCGAGGAAGCCCGTCTGCTGGCCGGCAGGTTACTGCCTTGCCAAAACTTTGTGTAATTTATTTTAGCTATTACTCATCATGGTGTGGAAATTTTAAGCGCCATAACGGAGCGAAGGAGGTTACTTCCGAGCAAGTAATGTTCATTTCGGAGATAAAAATTATGTGCCAGTTGTACAAACAATATAACCTCGGCAACAGAATGTATCGAATTTGGATTGCTTAAGCCAACTATCAACATTCCATTCTAATACATGCCAGCTACGTACTTCCCATATCCATTGTACTTCAACGTGGGCCTCCAGTCACCATCGGGCAACATACGCTCTCTTGCCTGTGACCACCGTGGGTGCGGCACGTCCGGATCGATGTTTGAATAAAATCCATACTCATTTGGGGCAATCTTGTGCCAGAATGTTTCAGGCTCATAACCGATAAATTCTATCTTTACAATTGATTTTGTACTCTTATACCCGTATTTCCAGGGTACAATCAACCGCATGGGTGCGCCGTTTTGTTTGGGTAGCGGTTTTCCATAAATTCCTGTCACCATCAATGCCAGTTCATTCATTGCTTCATCCATTCGTAACCCCTCAAAATAAGGCCAGGGATACCAGGGTTGATTTTTTACGCCAATCATCTGCTCCTCATCAGCAAACGAAACCATACGCACGTATTTTGCTTTCGACGTTGGATTGAAATAGCTGATAAGCTTTGCCAGCGGAATCCCGGTCCAGGGTACAGCCATCGCCCATCGTTCTACACAACGAAAACGGTAGGTGCGTTCTTCCTGTCCAAATTTTTTAATAATATCTTCCAGGTAAAATGTTCCCGTATTTGACGCATATCCGCTTACTTCAAATTTCCATTCACGGTTATCAAATTTGTCAACATACTTGTATGCATTGTAGATGTTGGGATCAGACTGGCTTATAAATTCATAAAAGTTGTTATTGTGCGTAGCGGAATATTTATCTGTAATTTCACGATCCAGAACATATTTTGTGTTCCGTTTCGAAGGAAAAAAGTTTTCTATTCCTTCAAAAGTGAAATTATTATCAATATCATGCTGTCCTTCTTTATCTGCAGAGTTTCCTGAAACACATGCCGAAAGCAAGGTCGGGTATGCCAGTATAGCCCCCGAAACCATGCCAAGTTTTTTCAGGATCTTTCTTCTGTCAAGGTAAAACTTTTCGTCTATGGGCTGTAGTTTATCCCAGGGTTTAGGCTTACGTATATAAAACATACTACAATATAAGAATTCTGTCCGGATCGGGATACCATTGCACGCCTGGAAACTCTTACATTTTTTTAGCCAATGGCTTTTTATTACGGATCATTCAATTAAAATTTCCTGCGATCCTTCGTGCAATACAATCGTTTTATTATTCCACACAAACGTTCCGGATAATCCTGGAGGTAATGCAATACCGACACGTATTCATACGACTAAACGGTTGGATGTGACACTCACGATGCCGGCCATATCTCCTTTTGAAGCCTTACATTCAGTACACCAAGGTTTTCCTGCGCATAACCAGCATAATGGATTACCAATAGTGAAAACAAATGCTGTTCGTGCCACTGATTGCAAACCTCAATATTCTCTTGAAATCTGCTTCTTTCATTTGGTTGATTCCCTGCTCCTTACAGCCAGCGAAAACATGTCAGGCTGATTTACCCGTGTAAACAATCCGGTAAACCGCACCTTTTACGGAATCAGTTATATACAATGATCCGTCAGGTCCTACTGCCAGTCCCGTCGGCCGGTGTAAGGCATCACCAGGGGAAGCTACATTTTCAGGACCTTCAAAACCATCGGCAAATACTTCCCAATCACCGGAAGGATTATCGCCGTCAAATGGCACAAACACAACATGGTATCCTTGTTGCCGGTGATCCGCCTCCCTGTTCCATGACCCATGAAAAGCAATAAAAGCACCATGCCGGTATTTATCAGGAAACTGATCACCGGTGTAAAACAAGAGATCATTGGGTGCATAATGACCCGGAAATGCCATGATTGGTCCTTCCTTCTCAGCACATCTCTCCTGCTTTTCGCCATCACCTCCGAATTCAGGGTTGAGCACCTTTTTGCCTTTTAGCTGATCATAGAAGCAATATGGCCATCCAAAGTCTGAGCCATCATTTACAAGAAAAAATTCTTCGGCGGGTACCTCCTCGGTATAGGTTTCGGGCCACCAGTTATGCAGCATATCCCGGCCATGCTGTACTACATATAAATGATCGCTTACCGGATTCCAGCTTATGGCCACACAATTGCGCAAGCCGGTTGCATACCTGTGCCCGTCATCCACCTGGGTCTGACCCCTTCTTTCGGCATCAAATTGCCAGATGCCTCCCTGTCTTTCCAACAGTGGGCAGGGATCCATACCTGAAGATTCTTTATTACGGTCTTCTTCCTGACAGGCATTGGAAGGAGCACCAACATTTACGTACATTTTGCCTGCTTTATCAAAAGTGAAAGGTTTCACGGCATGCTGCCTCTGAGAAATAAACCCTGTCACAATAGCTTCCGGCTCACCTTCAGGAACCAACTGATCAGGATTAAGCTTATACCGGTGAACCGAGGTATCGGATGAAAAATAAAGATATCCGTTGTAAATTTCCATACCGGTACCCTGGAAGTCGCCAAAATATTCTTTTTCATCTGCTATACCATCACCGTCGTTATCTCGTAATGCCACAAGCCCCCCCTTGTCAGTTAATCTCCGGAGGTTTATATAAATATCTCCATTATCATTTACGACAATATGCCGGGCCCTGCCGGTTGTATCGGTAACAAGTACCGCTTGAAATCCTTCCGGTAACGTAAGCCCGGAATTATCGGTTGCGAAAGCAAGTTGTTGAATAAAATCATTCTTATCAATTGTACACTGGATAAACAATGCTAACAAGACAAAGAGGTAGGGTATCTTTTTCATATGGAATATTGTTTCATCAAATTTAGTGAAAAAATAAAAAAGGTCAGGCTTCTGCCTGACCTTTTAACCTGATTAAAATTAATTCTAGTTTGTAATTTCAGCTTTTCCGGAGCCTGTACCAACATGAATCTTAATATCCGTTGAACCGATGTGGACCGTTTTTATAATTATGGTTTGACTTCCATGCTTTTCTTCTTCCACTTTGTCAAATTCAAATGGCGCTACAATGCGACCATTTCTCTTGTTAGCTTGCATTGTTACCACTCCATTGATTTCATTGTTATTAAAATCAAGAACAGCATCCCCGGATCCACTGTTTACACTTATGTCATAATCTAAAGAAGAGCCTAATGATACACTTGCATCTCCTGATCCTGAATTAAAACTACTCTTCCCTGCAATGGTAATATCCCTCGCAGAAATATCTCCACTTCCGGTATTGACACTAAACTCTGCGTAAGAATCAACGATCCTTATATCTCCTGATCCGGCATTTATGTTGACATTACCTTTTCCCGAAGTTAACCGAACATCTCCCGAACCGGTATTTACAGAAATATCACCATCCTGGGTATCGATTTCCACATCGCCCGAACCTGTATTGATGGTCACATCCCCGCTTGTATCCGATAAGTCTATATCACCGGAACCTGAATTAGTTTTTATATACAGTTTCAGGTTACCGATAGTGAGGTCCCCTGAACCTGAATTAACGGCTACTTCCAATCCGTCGGGAATGGTGATTGTCCATTTACTCCACCCGTTGTGATTCTGTCCTTCAAATTTTTCCTTAATAATAAGATTCGATCCTTTTTGTTCAATCTGTGGCTTGAATTCATCGTTATCGTAGGTGTATTGAAGTTCCACCCTGATGGTGGGTGTAGTACCTTTTTTAAGCGTACAGTCACCTGAAGCCAGATTAATAGAGATATTTTTAACTCCTTCGAAGGATTTCGAAATTTCTTCCTGTGCTTTTGCGACAAATACACATAACAAAGCAAGTAGTGTAATCAAGTAGGTCTTTTTCATAATAATTTATGTGTAGTTTTTAAAAAGACCATTTCTTCAATTAAAAGATGCACCTCAAGTCAAATTATTTAATAATTATTCGTATACAAGCGCTTCCACTGGAATTTATCAAACAGTTTTCATTTACTGAATGCTAACGATCATCAACGGAATAAGGAGAAATGCTGATACATTTATACTAGTCAAAATGGTATCTGTTGGATAAGTATCTGCAGCTAACCTATATAATTATATAGTACTTTAAAACATCATTTTAAAAATTACTGGTTTCTGCGAATTATTGTTTAATTTAAAACCACGGAAAAGTATAATCTGAATTGGAGTAAAAAATATCAATATTATATCTAATCTTTCCATGCTATGAAAACCAGGAATAAAAAATCACGCCGTTCATTTATCAAAAAAATTGCCGGTTCGGCTGTAGCCGTATCAGGGTTAACCACACTTGCCGTGAAGGCAGGAAAACCCCGGCCGGAACTAATTGAAGTGAAAAAGTACCCGGCAAATGATAAAGTAAGGGTTGCAGCCATCGGCATGGGTATCATGGGGTTTAATAATTGTCAGACCACAGTTCAGGTACCCGGTGTTGAACTCGTTGCCGTTTGCGATTTGTACAACGGTCATTTTGCACGGGCTAAAAAAGATTTTGGCGACCATTTGTTCACCACGCGGGATTACAAAGAAATTCTTGCCAAGGATGATATCGACGCTGTAATTATCTCCACCCCCGACCACTGGCATGATCACATCTCCATTGATGCGATGAAAAGCGGTAAAGCAGTGTACTGCGAAAAACCGATGGTGCATCACATCGAAGAAGGAAGAGCGGTAATCGATACGGAGAAGAAAACCGGAAAGGTCTTTCAGGTAGGAAGCCAGCGCGTCAGCTCAATTGTATATCATAAAGCTGCTGAAATATATAAATCAGGGACGATCGGCCAGCTTATCCTGGTTGAAACCTATAATGACCGCCAATCTGCACTCGGTGCCTGGCAATACTCCATTCCTCCGGATGCCTCACCCAATACGATCGACTGGGACAGGTTTATCGGCGATGCTCCAAGTCACTCGTTTGATTCGGTACGATTTTTCCGCTGGCGGAATTATCAGGACTACGGTACAGGCGTAGCAGGCGATCTGTTTGTCCATTTATTTTCTGGATTGCATGTTGTGCTTAACTCGCTTGGCCCTGAAAGAATATTTGCTACCGGTGGATTGCGTTATTGGAAAGACGGGCGCGATGTGCCCGATGTGATGCTGGCTGTGGTGGATTATCCGGAAACAACCGACCATCCTGCTTTTAACCTTCAAATCCGTGTGAATTTTGTAGATGGAGGTGGAGGAGGATCACTGCTTAAGCTGGTAGGCGCCGAGGGCACAATGGTTATACGTGGAAATTCAATTTTTATAACAAAAAATAAAATGCCCGATGCACCCGGATACGGCGGATGGGATACGTACAATACGTTTCCTGAAGCCACTCAGTTTGGTTTCCGAATACAATATGAATCAAAATATCCTGAGAAAAGGGCAACTATGTTTGAACCGGAGGAATTGGTTTACTCAGCACCGAAAGGATATAGTTCAGAACTGGATCATCATTCCAATTTTTACAATGCGATACGCACCGGAACATCAGTGGTTGAAAATGCGGAATTTGGAATGCGTGCCTGCGGTCCTCCTCTGGCAACCAACCTTAGCTATTTTGAAAACAGAATTGTTCATTGGGATCCGGTGAAAATGAAAGTGAACTAAGGAAAATACTATATTTACTGCCTATATTTTATTATAACTGTTTGCTTGCAGCATATTTTTGCCTTTTGAAGTATATAGGCAATTTATGATGAATTAATAAGAAAAACAGCCTGCATTTTATCCATAATACCTGATGTTTAATTCATTTTTTACATATTCAGGCTATTTTGCGTATTTTTTGTAATAGATTCGGGTTGTAAAATGATTATATCAACCAAACATTAACCCAAAATTTACAATGAGCGGGGACCACCAGGAATATGATGATCTGAATGAAGAAATGATAGGGAAGCTGACGGAGGAGCTGACTGACGACTTAATCAGGCTTCATAAGGCCAAAGAAAACCTGACGTCGCTGATGGACAATATGGAGGGCCGTAAAATTCCAAGTAAGGATACACATAATTTTATGGTCGAAACTATTCGTACACAGATTGAAGTGTCTCTCGACAACCTTGACAATGCTATTTTCCAGACGAATGAAATGCTTTCTCAGATTTCCGGTTGATTGGTGTGGATACCGGACTGAAATACACATAGATCCCA
>JADFHN010000082.1 GCA_022567155.1 Bacteroidota bacterium | reverse complement strand
TAATCGATGCAGAACACCAGATGGTGGGTGAAGATTTTTCGATGTATGGCCAGACAGAAGAAAAAGTACCTACCATACTGTTTTGGCTTGGCACTGTACCGGACGAAAGAATAAAATCCGGATTTTTGCCTGGGCTGCATTCCCCTTTTTATTATCCGGAACCGGCCCTGTCTATAGAAACAGGAGTGAGTGTAGTTACCCGGTCACTGCTGGATCTTTTTAATCAACAAACCTGATCTGCCGCGATTTTTCCGAATTCGTAAGCCGGAAATAGTTCTTTTTGTCTCCGTGAAAAACGCTGATCACGTTCGACTGGGTTGGAAATAGCTCCATCAGAAAATCCGCAGAAAGCTTCAGGTCCCTCCATTTTACCGGACAGGTCATATCAAACCGAAGCCAGAGGCTATTATCGTTTTTTTCACAACTTTTGAAGTGCATTGGCCTATTCTGTTTGTTAATCACACATCTGAAATGAGATGAAAAATATTTTTCTAACAATAAACTGTTTGCCATGCAATTATCCTCACTTTCCAGTTTCGCGTGTGTTTTGTAGGCATTAAATAACGCATCATCCAGATCGTTCGTAAATACTTTTATTACTACTTCCGCATTTGAGGTCAGGTTTTTATGATTTATTTCCACCACGGCAATATAAATAGCGTGAGTGGTACTCGGTATTAGCGAGTCTGAACCTGATATTGAACCGGGGTAGAACACCCGAAAAACGAGCGTCTGAAACAAAACGATTATGGAAATAATTAAATACACCTTTTTTTTTGACAATCTATATTTTTCTCATTTATAAAACAGATTTTGTTAATTCAATTATAGCCGGAATTATCATTAAACCTATTGATCCGCATTGCAGAAAATAAATTCACTGTGGCACAATGAATCAATCTATGTTCTGCATCACCATAGATCTCCCATCGGAATCGCACCGACGAAAAACGCATTAACTGCCTGTCGCTCTGAGCTGGGGAGCGGACTCGAACCGCTGACCTACGCATTACGAATGCGTTGCTCTACCAACTGAGCTACACCAGCTTTACACTTCGGAAGGCAGGCGAATGCATCGCGTTACCTACCGATTGCTATCTCCCGATAACTGATGAGGAGAGTTAAGGGGCTTATTTTTTACTTCTGTTTATCCGCAAATATAATTGTATAATCATTTTAATAAGACAGGTTCTCGCAAATGATATTGATTTTGCAATTGCTTTGAATTGATAAAGTTACCAAATCAGCTTTTTATTATCTGCAACCACAATGATCTGTGTACAATCGGAATCGACGGATTATGTATTTCGAATAATGTTGCTCTACCTGTTGATACTTTAACATAGTCACTATTGTTATTATTGCCGTGGACAACCCACCTTACATATTTTGCATGCATCTTCAAATAATATTAAGTGAATTGCTTTTTAGACAATTTTCAAGAGTACACTTATTTCTTAATCCTTTTTGCTTAAATTCCGTATTAATTTACATCAAGGATGTTATTTTATTTTTATGACAATAAAATTTAATAATACATATACCAATAAGATCACATTGAAATACCTATCCCGGTCATTGCTGACGTTTGCTTTTTTATTTGGTCTTTCGCTTACAGGTTATATTGCATCACCGGCATTCAGCCAGTCAGAAGTTGAAGAAGGGGTTTTCAATTCAGTAAACGGAGCAAAGTTAATCGTTGATGATCTTCCCCCTGTAAGTAGTTTGTTTAAATCTTCCGACCTGCTCAAAGTATCCATTGAAACCAATACAACACGACTTTATTTCGACAAGGAAAATCCTGAGTATCAAAAAGCCGTATTCAGGATGAAAATCAACGATAGCATCAGTGTAGTAAAGAAAATAAGAATAAAAATACGCGGAAATACGAGAGTTCAGATTTGTGATACGCCTCCATTTAAAATTGATTTTCATAAAACCGATTTTAAATGGAAGTGGTTTAATAAGCTTCATTCACTCAAGGTGGTAAACACCTGCGGAAATGGAAAGGCATATCAAAATTATCTGCTGAGTGAATACCTGATTTATAAAACTTACAATGTACTTACCGACATGAGTTATAGAGTCAGGCTCCTTGAGCTCACACTCAAAGACAGTAAACATGTTGAAGATGATGTAGTTCATTTTGCTTTTCTTATCGAGCGTGATAAGAGTCTGGCGAAAAGAACAGACGCTAAAGAGATAGAACCTGAAGACATAACTATGGGTCAGTTGGTGAAGGTTTTTTACGTAAGCCCGGATGAGTTTTCGTTATTTAATAATAATCTGCTTGCCCTGTTTCAATGTATGATAGGCAATACAGACTGGGGATCAAATAATTTTCATAACGTTAAAGTTTTTGAGAAAGATGGGGTTTATTGTCCGGTTCCCTATGATTTTGATTATTCCGGAATGGTGAACGCCTACTATGCTGTTCCTCCTAAAAGTCTTCCTATCAAAACGGTAAGAGAACGCTATTACCTGGGTCCATGCTGCGAAAGCAATGAATTTAATAAAGCTCTTGAAGTACTTAAAAGTAAGAAAAGTGAAATATACAGTGTCGTTGAAGCGTTCCCTTACTTACGATCAAAAGAAAAAGAAAATATTATCAAATACTTCGATAGCTTTTACAACCTGATTGACAATCCTCAATCTCTTATGGAGATGGCCACAACGAATTGTCAGGATTAATAGTTGAAATTTCCCTATCGGCATACGCGAGAAATGGAATTCCCGTATTTTCAAAAATAATGCGGATCTTATCGGATTTTTTACTCCTTGATTTCGGATGCAGTTTCCGGATCAGGTTGACGGGCTTTTGAAAGACCCCCGATAGCGGTCAAGAAGATATGGATATTTATCTCTCTGTAGCAAAAAAATGTATATATCCCATTTCGCAAGGGCCTTGAAGTCTTTGTTAACTCAATACCCCGAATCTAATTAAAATCAGCTTAAAAAAGGCCCCTAAACCTAATGAGCATCTGAAAATGAATTCTGTTTATCAATGTTACTTAATATTTAAATACAATACCCAGGCTGTAGTTCAGATAATTCAGGTTATCAATATTTTGAACATTGTAAAATACCTGGTGGTATTTAACACTTAACAATGCCCCTGCATTAACCAATACACCGAACGGGACAAATACACCAGCTTCCGGTGCAAAACCCAATCGCCAGTTTTTCTCTTCAGTCCGGAAAGTACTGAATTGCAATTCCTGCTCGATATAATAAATTCCTGCTCCGATTCCGATATAGGGTTTGATCCACCCTTCTCCAATGTAGTAATGTGTGGTAACCAGGACCGGAAGTGCGTACACATATCTCCAGGACTTTGAATTTATAGTCGTGTTATTGATATCATAAAATGACCGGGGTTTTTCCTCAAAGAATCCGTTGTAACCAATATACCCGCCCAACGACACATTGCCGGTCATAAACCTTCTCCCCTCAAAACTCCAGCCTCTCCAACTGGTGGCATTAGTGTAATCCTGCAAATCTTCCAAAGGAGATGCCGGATTATAATTAAATGCCCATATTGACTCCTGAGCCATGGATTGCCTGCCGGCGCCGGCCATTAGCATGACCCCTATTAAAAGGGTTATGTAACTTCTTCTCATCATATTATTCAGATTCACGGGGATAAAAACTTCTTGATTGTTTAAAAGCGTTTTCAACGGCAGCGCTGATACGCTGGGACGTCACTTCCGTATTTTCATCAACCAGACCATTAACAACTGAATTCCATACAAGGCCCGTATCAGATTGAACTTTCTGCATATCTTCCATATCGATCACAATTGTTCCCTGTTGATAGGTATAAAAAGTACTGTACCAGTCTCCGGGTATATATCCGGGTGTATAACCGGGACCCCACCAGCCATATCCGGGGAAGCCCCACCACCATCCGGAAACTGAAGTTATTTCTACATTATTTACACGAAAAGCCGTTGCAGCCACACCCAGATCAGGAAATGCGTCCACATTTCTCCTGATGTACCCGAGCGCTTCCATCTGAATTTCGATTTCATCCAGAATGATTTGATCAAATCCATTCTGGTAAAACAGATCATCGTTATCGGCGCCTTCACCCTTTTCGATGATCAACGCAACACTATCATACAACACGTAGGTCTTATATTGACTGAAATCAACTTTATCGTTGAAATTTGTAATCACAATATCCAGGTCTGATTTGACCACATTGGTTTCAGGGTACGGATAACAACCCCCTATAAAACTCAGAAAACCTGCTAAAGCCAACGAAAAAATTACTGTTCTTTTCATGAATATTCCTTGTTCCTTTCCTCCATTTTACAAGCCGCAAAAGTACAATAAGCGTTTGAAATACGTCGATAAATACTATTTGCGTTTGGCGTGGTTCGGAATTTTTCAAATTGTCCTGGAACGACCCTTTTGGGAGAGAAGACGCAGAAGTAAATCACTTAAAGTTACTTTTGTTTGACGTGCTTGTCCGGCGTAGCCCACAAAAAAAAATGGAATACTATTTTAACTAAAATGCCAACCTTCGTTCTTTAAGAAATTAAGGAGCTAACAGTCAGACAGGAGGATTGCCTCACTTTGTTCGGCGATCCCTGGATAGGGTGCGACACCGAAGCAATGCCTTCGGCATATTTTTTCTTTTTGGTTCCGATGCCTGGAACAAGTTCCGTCATCTCCCCAAAAAGAAAAAAAGCCACTTGCGTGGCTTTTGCTTCGGTGTCGGGATGACTGGATTCGAACCAGCGACCCCGTCGTCCCGAACGACGTGCGCTACCGGACTGCGCTACATCCCGAATTTTTGCAATATTAACGATTATATAACAATTTTTGATGCACTTTCTGATAGCTTAGCTTTGTTTGCTGCCGTAAAAAAACGGGAACGTAGTAACATCAACACGTATAAAGTTATTATTAAGGCGCTCGTTTTTCAGAAAACCTCTTATTGATTTTTATAGGTTGTAGCCCCCGGACGGGTTAAATCCTTTGAGAAAATACTCCTCCTGCCTGATTAGAAAGAGTTTTTGCTAATTTGAAAATTTTTTATAATTATGGCTATTTAAGCAGTATGATAGATAACTATACAACCATAAAATTCCTGATTGTATTTCTTTTTAAATTCCTGCTGACATCCTTTTCAGCATAAGAAGCCAGGCTCAGCGAGTAAAAAACAAATACGGGATAAAGTCTCGGGACGCGTTTTGATTTCGGATTAACAGGATTCGAAAAGAAAATTAATGATTTATTCACAAATATTTTTTGAAGTTTATTTTATAATCTGGTTGCGGTAGCGATTCTTTATTTATATCTCCACTTTACATTTTAGATATCATTTTTATCTTTAAACCTTATATTTGCAACCCAACCTCAATTCAGAGAGCATAAACGCCGTTCATGTAACATGGTTGACCTTAATTTCCCTGGTTAGCCGGTAATCGGTTTTTTCAGAGCTTCTGATGTAGCTATGGATTCTCTGTTCCTGCTAAGGGATTTTCTCTACGAAATTCAAAAGTCAATACAGGTCAACGATGACTACAGGCTGCTCCCGGGCGCCACAGCCAGAACGCCGTCTTATTGGTTTTAGTAAATACAATAAAGTACTTCCCCCAGTTTAGTTTATTAACGGAGACAACTTAACGGGTTAATAAAGGTCAGGGCCAATTACAGCAATTACCTTTAAATTCAGTTAAGTGATGATGATTTTGTGATTTTGCTTATTTTTTCTTTTGCAGCGCTTGTGTACTCCCCTGCAATTTTATCAAAATCCTTTTTAATTTCGGCGAATCTTTTTTCTGTAGTTTCAACCAGTTCGTCTTTCAGTTTACGTACTTCTTTTGAGATTCTTTTTCTGGTTTTGCTGCCGCTATCAGGTGCAAACAATATTCCTGCTACAGCGCCTGCGAGTGCACCAATCATTACTCCTGCTAAAAATTTTAATGTACCATCCATAATCCTTATTATTTTTTGTTTAACATACGTTTATCAGTTCTATCCAGATGGAAATATATTTATTACTAAATATAAGAAATAATCCTGTTAATTATGACGACTATTACCTAAAAAATGTTTTATTTTTTTAGTAAATTTTACTTGTACATAAAGTGCTCTCCGGCTTCCTTAATTACCGCCTGGGCTGCTGCTACTCTGGCTATCGGCACCCTGAAAGGCGAACAACTTACATAGTCCATACCTGCCTGATGGCAAAATTATACCGATGCAGGTTCACCGCCATGTTCACCACATATTCCATTATGTATATCCGGCCTCGCCTTCCGTCCTTTTTCAACAGCCATTTCAACAAGCTGGCCAACTCCTTCACGGTCAAGTACCTGGAATGGATCCTCCGGCAATATTCCTTTCATAATATAATCCGGCAGGAATTTACCAGCAATATCTCTGGAATAGCCAAAGGTGAACGCAACGACCGGATCGACTACCTGATGGGTACCATGATTGAAGTTCCTCATGCAGTCCTCATTGCAGATCAGATGGCCGGAGAGGCCGACTTTATCAGTATCGGCAACAAATATGTAATTGTGTAGTTAAATTGAAATAATATGTGAAGAACACTATAAATGAATAAAGTCAGGAATGCAGGTCACTTAAAATCCTGATTTTAGTCGGTTTTCACATACTTGCTCTTTAAGCCCTGAAAATTCATCTGATATTTCACGGTTGTTTGATATTATGTTCTTAAATTTCCAATGCCGTGTCTATCAATGTAAGCCATGTCTATCAGTGTAATAGAAACAATGAAGATAAGCGCCAGTCAGAAACGGGTAGCAGCATTTATGTTTAACCCCGAAAATGACATGCAATGGATTGGTGGTATCAAAGAGGTTCGGGATATTTCAAAACCACCTGTCACTGTTGGTTCACGCATTCACCGGGTGGCAACCTTTCTTGGAAAAGAAATAGATTACATACTCGAAGTTAATGACTTTGAAGAAAATCATTTCCTGGGAATGGAAGCTGTAAAAAGTCCGTTCCCAATGAAAGTATCTTATCAAGTTGATGCTGAAAATGAATCATCCTGCATTGTCAGGATACAATTGGAAGGATCTACCAAAGGGTTTTTTATGTTTATGGACCGGCTGTCAACCATTATGGTCGGCGAAACCCTTAAGGGGGATTTAAGAAGGTTGAAGGAAATTATGGAACGTAGTGATGAGGAAAAGGTTGAAGTGGAAAAGCCATCCTGATTGGTTATCTTGTTTCCATGTAACCCATTTTAACGACGTTTTGAACTAAATGCAAATTTATTTTTACGTTTTCAGCAGCTACGGGCATTGGCCATCGGATGGTTGAGTTATAGCCCGTCAAAGATGACCGGTCTTTTCGTATGTGTAAATATTATTTACTCTCCTGCACCGGTTCATTTCGTGCCCACGATAATCAGTTGTTGCAGTTTGTTTTTACTCCGTAGGGTCAACCGGGCGGAATGCGTTATCAGACATAGATAAGTAACCGGTATGCCGTCCAAAACCCTCTATGGTAAGGAAGATTATAACCCGTCATTCTGAACGAAGTGCCCGCCTGCCACGGGGTTGTCACCAGCAACGGCAGGCAGGAAGAATCTGTAATTTACTACCCGGTTAATATTTACAGATCCTTCGCTCGCGCTTGTCTGGCTGGCAAGCAGGCTCATGATGACGTTAGTTTGATCTTTTGAGTCAGCCACAAATAGACACGATCTTCAAATTACTTATAAAAAGGATGGTAGAGAATGAGCCAAAGCGAACCCCGAAGGTCCGAAGGTCCTTAGGACTCCTTCGGAGACTCCTATGGAGGATGCCTACGGCACAAAATCAATATCTTAGATGTGATACCGAAATGCATATACCTAAAAAATCTTTACCTTATCAGCTTTCAATCAATACAAATGCCCCCCAGTAGTAGGGTTCGGGATATTTCTGCTTCAGCGCCAATTGGGCTGCCTTAAATGCTTTACGTACATCATTATTATATTTAATAAGGTTACTGTAAAACATTGTCATTAGATCGCGAGTTGCTTTATCGCTTACTTTCCATAAGCTCATAATAATGCGATCTGATCCGGCAACAAGAAAGGCACGCTGCAATCCATATACTCCTTCACCCGCTTTCACATCGCCCAGACCCGTTTCGCACGCACTCAATACCACAAGTTCGGTGTCATCAAGGTGCAGGTTCATGGCTTCATAGGCAGTCAATATACCGTTATTCTGACCGTTAAACTCTTTATGGTCTAGGCCATGAAATGTATCGGCTGCACCCTTCAGCAAGATTCCAGACCGCAACATTGGATTCTCTCTGGCCACCTCGGGTTCAATGCCAAACAGTTGCTCTTGCGGAAGATTTCCAGCATCAGCCAGAAAAAAACCATGCGTGGCAAAATGGTAAATAGCAAAATTTGAGGCTTTTTTTACATTTTCTTCGCTGGCTTCATCTCTTAATAGCAGTACGGTTTCAATTTCTGCAGATTTGAGAATTATATTGATTCTTTCCACCTCTTCTTTTGTCCCCGGTAGCGGAAGAATATCCGTGCTTTCGCCATAAGTCGGATAACCAAGCAACCACACATTTTTCAAGGACTTTGGTACCACGGACTCTTTATATCCTGGCAAATCGGCTGTGTTGGTTAAAAATACAATATTCCATCTGTCAATAACATATCCGCTTTCTGATAACAAGGTATTTACATTCACCTGGTTGTATATTCCGTCAAACGAAAGGAACAAGTTTTTTATGTCTTCAATTGAAGGCTCCAGTGGCCCCCAGAACTGTGCGTATGTGAGTTCATCCTTTTTCTTTAATCTTATTGTATTTTTGTAATACTTATAATATTTATCATCCAGCACCTCGCTAGTGCCCAGTTTTACCAGAAGCGGTGCAGCATTTTCATTTTTCGTAACAAGTGCGTAATATTCCATCACACCTGTAAATGTCCGTTTATACACGGGAATTTGCATAATCTCTACACTGGCTTCATCGGCATCGAGCACATTTTTTATATCTTCGAATCGGGGCACTTTTCTGAAAAAACCTTTTTGGAAAATATCAGAATTCTGCGACAAATATCTTTCCCTTGCATTGGCCAGCGATTCAAGCGAGTCAAGATTAATACGCTGTTCCGCAATCTCTTTTTTCGAATACGTATAATAACCGGCAAGGGATTCTTTAAGGTCAATCCACTCAATGTATTTATCCACAAGCTCCTGGTTACCGCTCTCCAAAATGCTTCTTCTGATCTTCTGGGAAGCGCTTAAGAGAATGGCTTTGGTGGCCATCCGGTATTCGAGCATTTTCACTGCAATCGCAGGATCTTTTTGACACCCCTGTGCAGCAAAAGCAAAATATCTGAAAAAACGTGGCTGCATTTTATTCCAATATTTTGTTTTTTCTTCTTCGCTCATAGCCGGAAAAAAGGTTTCGATAAACAACATCGATTGGTCAAGGGCTTCTTCGAAATTCTCAGAAGCTTTTTCCCAGTTAGCTACCTGCCAGTAGTACATCGCCATATCCTCAAGCGACCGTACATAATCAGGATGGCTTTCTCCAAGCGTGTTTTCCCGGATAACAAGCGCTTCCTTGAGCAAGGTTTCCGATTCTTCATACCTTTCCTTATACCTATAAAAATTGCCCAAATTGGCAATGTTCGTTGCATATGAAGGATGATTAGTGCCGAATTTTTTAACATAAATTTCCTGTGCATTTAATAGCAATTCTTCCACTTGTTCGTCTTTCCCCATCAGCACATATAAAGCAGCCAGGTTATTCAGCATGTGCGCATAGTCAGGATGTTTTTTCCCCAGCCTTTTTTCTTTCATTTCGATTACTTCGAGAAATATCTTCTCTGATTCCTCATACCGCCCCATCTCCTGGTATAATATAGCCATGTTGGTCAGCAACCTCTGATGATTGGTGGATTTCGACCTTTTCAGTTTTTCTGAAATAGAAATACTTTCACTCAATGTGCGTTCAGCTTCCTGGTACTGCCCAAGCTGCCGGTTGAGCATGGCTTTGTTATTGAGCATGATGGCAAAAGGAAGTTCCTCATTCAGTTCAAGGTTTTTGGTTATCTCAAGCGCCCGGTCAATGGAGTTTCCGGCATTTGTATATTCACCCAGATCCTTTTGGAGAACGGCAAGATTATTCAGCGAAGCGGCATAGGCAAGGCTTTGTTCTCCCAGCATATCTTTTCGCAGCTCCAGGGCCTCCTTGGTGAATTCTTCGGATTTACCATATCTGCCCATAGTATGATTCAGTAACCCCAGGTTGGCAATTACGCCCGGATAATTCACATGATCATGCAAATCGTTAATCTCGAAGGTGAGCTTTGAGGTCAGAAAAGCTATTTCAGCATAGCGGTATTCATTGGCCGCATACGACATTTCGCCGGCGTCTTTGTAATTGTTAGCCACGTCAACAGGTTCTTTTTCACTACTTTTTTCAAAAAGTATAAGCACCCCGTCACGCACATCGTTCATGATCTCCTTATTTTCATATAACCCTGCATTGTCGCTGAAAGCAATGGCAAACCCGAAACTCGCCGAGTCAAACTTTGCTTTCGAATTTTTTAGAACGTTTATGCTTTCTTTTTTTACAAATTCTGCAGGATTATCCAGGGCGGCAGATAATTTCTTTGCTTTTTCCCGTAATTTTTTGCCGATCTGTCCAAATGAAGGGTCACTCATCAGCATAATTAAACCAACGATCATAATGGCAATAAATCTCAGCATCCTGTTCATTATTATCTTAATTAGTATTTTATAAAAACTTTTCTCTGTACACTTCAAGTCCCTTGTTCAATAATTTCCAAGGCAGTTTCCCTTCCCTGAAAATCCTCAACAATTACCGTTTTGTTTTCCAGTTTTTTATAATCTTCAAAAAAGCTTTTAACTTCTTTTATAAAATGCGGCGGCAATTCGTCAATGTCGTTGAAATGATTTACACTCATGTCGCGTTCAGCTACAGCAATAATCTTGTCATCCGCTTCATCATTATCCATCATGCGCATCACCCCGATCACTTTGGCAGGTACAATGCACAGCGGCACCACTTCAATCTGTGACAGAACAAGTATATCGAGCGGGTCATTATCATCCCCATAGGTTTGAGGAATAAACCCGTAATTATGGGGATAATATACAGACGAATAAATCACCCTATCGAGTATTAATAAACTGCTTTCTTTGTCGAGTTCGTATTTAGCCCGCAATCCTTTTGGTATCTCGATAATGCCATTCACGATTTCCGGAATTTTATTTCCGGGCGAAACACTGTGCCATGGATTATTCATGTATGGCCAAATATACCTAAATCTGCTGATGCAATGAAGATTCACAGGAATGATTATTATTGTGCATTATTTAAAAAACATTACGCCTTTCCATGACGTCACAAAAAATCAAAACCATTTTAATTCTCACTGGATTGGGCTTCATCCTGAATTTCAGCGAATTGCACGGGCAAGATATTTCCAATATAAATACAATGCTGAATGCCGAAAAAAGAGCTGATAGTCTATTGAAAACGATGTCGCTAAGAGAGCAGATCGGTCAGTTATTTATGGTCGCGGCATATTCAAACCGTGATTCAGCACATACCCGCGAAATTGAAACACTCATCAAAGAATACCATATAGGTGGACTAATTTTTTTTCAGGGCTCACCAATTGCACAAGCAAGACTAGCAAATTTTTATCAGTCTGTTTCCGATATTCCACTCTGGGTGGCCATGGATGGGGAATGGGGCTTGGGGATGCGATTGGACAGTACAATGAGCTTTCCGTACCAGATGACACTTGGTGCGGTTAACGACAACCACCTGATCTATAAAATGGGACTGGCCATTGGCAGGCAATTCCGGCGAATCGGCATGCATATTAATTACGCCCCGGTTCTGGATATTAACAACAATGCTGAAAATCCAGTGATCAACTTCCGGTCGTTTGGAGATAACAAAAAGAATGTTGCCGAAAAAGGAATGGCTTACATACGAGGATTGCAAGATGCAGGTGTGCTGGCTACCGGCAAGCATTTTCCCGGGCATGGCGATACACACGTCGATTCACACAAGGATTTACCACTTTTGGAGCATTCCTGGCAACGACTGGACACTATGGAGCTATATCCTTTTAAAGAATCTATCAGGCATGGCCTTTCCGGGATTATGGTTGCCCATCTGAGCATTCCAGCTCTGGACCGTTCTGAACATGTTCCTTCCACACTTTCGAAAAAGATTGTAAAAGGCATCCTGCGCGACAGCCTGGGATTTGAGGGTCTCGTATTTACCGATGCGTTAGGCATGGAGGGTGTGGCAAAATATTTCAAACCGGGTGAAATTGAACTTATGGCCCTGCAGGCAGATAATGACGTCCTGTTATTTCCTCAGAATATGCCTCTGGCTGTGCAGAGGATAAGCGATGCGGTGAAAAACGACGAACTGAAGAAATCGGTGATATATCAGAAATGCAAAAAAATCCTGGTGGCAAAATACCTCTTGAATGTTCAGGAAAACATGAAAATAAATATCTCCTCACTACTGGAAGATATCAATAACCTGGATGACCGGCTGCTTAACCGGCGACTGCACCTGGCAGCTATCACCGTTATAAAAAACACAAATAACAGGCTTCCATTAATGCGTCTCGACACGCTGAAGATTGCCTCGCTGACCATAGGTTCGGGAAAACCGGGCGTTTTTGAGAAACGACTCTCGCAATACACGCTCGTAGATCATTTCACTATTGAAAAAAACGAGATTGAAGCGAGGAAGGAAAATATCCTGGATTCACTAAAGAATTATGACCTGGTGGTATTGGGCGTGGACAACCTGAGCAAATGGCCGGGCCGTAATTACGGGGTAACCGCAGCATTGGAGCAGATGATACATGATGTCACCGCTTCCATGCCTTCCATTCTTATCTGGTGGGGCAGCCCGTATGGATTAGCCAGGATCAATGACTTCGAGCAGGCAGATGCTGTGGTGATCACTTATCAGGAAGATGAACTGATGAAGGATTTTGTTGCCCAACTTGTGTTCGGAGGCACAGGCGCTTCCGGAACATTGCCCGTATTGGTAAATGCATCATATCCTTCAGGTTATGGAATCAAAATTGATGGTGGTGTCCGGTTCAGCTACGGGTTGCCGGAAGAAGCCGGCCTCAACGGCAGGTATCTCAAAATGAAAATTGATTCAATTGCCCGGTTTGCACTTAATAATGGCGTTGCCCCCGGCTTACAAGTATTGATAGCCCGACATCAGAAGGTAGTTCTACACAAAACGTATGGCTATCATACATACGATAGTCTGCATAAGGTTATGGACACCGATATGTACGACCTGGCGTCTGTTACCAAAATCACCGGCGCGCTTCCGGCATTAATGAGGCTGCATGACCAGGGTAAATTCAGCCTGGAAGCCACTCCCGGAGATTATCTTGAATCGTTTAGGAAAGGAAACAAAAAAGACCTGACGTTCAGAAGAATTTTAAGTCATAATGCACGGTTGAAAGCCTGGATCCCTTACTGGCAAACTACCTTAAAGAAAAATGGAAAGTTCAAAAGAAAAACGCTAAGTTATGATTCTTCAGCCCAATACACAGTGAAATTGACCGACAACCTGTATTTGCACAAGGATTACAAACAGAAAATCTATAAGATGATCCGGAAATCAAAACTACTTCCTGAAGAAGGTTATGTGTATTCCGGATTGTCCTTTTATCTCTACCCTGAAATCGTGGAAAATCTGACCGGTAAAGATTTTGAAACACATCTGAAAAATACCTTCTATAAACCGTTAGGGGCCTACACAATTACTTACAATCCCTGGAAGCATTTTTCGCCCGACCGCATCATACCGACAGAAGTGGACACCTTTTTCCGAAAGGAGCTTTTACACGGCGTAGTGCATGACGAAGGCGCGGCCATGATGAACGGTGTGTCGTCAAATGCCGGATTGTTTACCACGGCCGGCGATCTGGCAAAACTCATGCAGATGTACCTGAATATGGGCACCTATGGGGACAAAAGATACATCTCCCGCAACACACTCGAAAAATTTACCTTCTGTCATTATTGCGAAGAAGGTAACCGGCGCGGACTTGCTTTCGACAAGCCTGTACTCGAAAACAAAGCAGAAGGAATAATGGCGATAGATGCAAGCCACCGGAGCTTCGGACATTCAGGTTATACCGGCACGTTTACCTGGGCAGATCCTGAAACGGGTATCCTGTTTATCTTCCTCTCAAACCGGGTGCACCCTACCCGCGAAAACCGAAAATTGTATCAATTAAACATCCGGCCTGCCATGCACCAGGCAATTTATGATGCAAGGTTTTACTGATTTTTGGCACTTTTCAGACAAAAACACCAAAAAAGTACATTTTTTCGGAAAACATGACATGCCATTTTGTAGTAAATATTGCTAAATTGGTTTTTTTAAATCAAAAAAATCATTTGTCGCTGAACATCAAGGACTTAGTCCATATTTACTGATTTTCCTGTTTACGAGTTGGTTTAAATTGCACAAAAATATGACACATGTCATCCAGAACAGCAATTTAAACCACCTTGCATTGAATATATGCCTAATTTTGGGTTCAATCAATTAATAAATGAAACATCTAAACAATGAAAACAACAGCTACTTTCATCTTCAAAAAGACAAGATTAATCGCCTTCGCATTGGCAATCGGATTATTGTTCACCGTGTGTGAAGAAAATTTCGAATTTGAGAAGACCGAACAACTGATAGAATTTCAGTCTTATGAAAATCAAATTATATTTACGCAGGGGAATTTGAATACCCTTGGCATGGCTGCGTTAAGCATTGCAGACGACCCGGAATTCAGAGAGATTGTCTATAAGGAAATTGAAAAGCAATTTGATGGGGACTATAACGTTTTATTTGAAACGCTATCTCAAGTTCAAACTTCTGATCAATCAACTATTGGTGCAAGGATGGCAGCAACATCTGAAATTGACGAAAAATTATATCTTGCAATGGAAGCATTCAAGAATATTGAGGGAATAGACTATTTTCCTCAAATATATATTCCATTTTATGAAGAACTCAAAGAAAAGAAAGTTAGTTCTAATGCCAAGGTTCTTTCTCCTGAAAATAATCCGGTAATTGTGCTTTTTACCTGAGATGATTCGCAGGATGTATTCGACCGAAAAGAGCGCCGTGAAGATCCATTCGGCCACGAAGAACAAGTCGTGAAAACGCGCTTCGAAAGTCGCGACACTGTCGAGGCAGATGGTCGCAACGCTGGCGAGAATCGCCCAGAGCAAGGCGACATCGAAGGCCTTGCCCCACGGCGTGTCCGCTTCGAAGATCACCTGATAGATTTTTTCCCGCCAGGGCCCGACAGCCACCTCGGTGTTCACGCCGATCCTCCTGACCGTCTCGAGCCTGACCCTGTTTCATGCTCTTGATCTCGAACGTTCATGACGATTCGTCGCGGCCCTCGGGCGAATGGGAGTCCCCGGAGCTGTGCTCCCGTTGATAGAACCCGATGATTTCCCGATAGCTCACGTGTCCAAGAAGACGGGCACGCCCGCCGACCTCTTCGACGATGGGCAATTTGTCGAACTCGCGCTCGCCAAAGAACTCGAGGGCATCAATCAGATTGTGATCAGGACTCAAGAAGACCGTGCGTCGATTCACGAGGTCATCCGCCAGAACGAGCGAGCCCAGATGATCGAGATCCTCCCGATCGCCCAGATCGCCGAGGGAGAGAAGGCCTACGAGTTCACCC
>JADFHN010000016.1 GCA_022567155.1 Bacteroidota bacterium | reverse complement strand
AGCAACTCGTCCAGCGTTCCGCGAGCCAGTACTTTGCCATGGTCAATAATAACGATCCGGTCGCAGAGATAAGAAGCCTCTTCCATGTAATGTGTGGTAAGTATCATGGTTGTCTTACCGTTTTCCTTCAGATTCATCAGGATATTCCATACTTCTCTTCTGGCCGACGGATCAAGACCCGTAGTGGGTTCATCCAGCAGCAGGATCTCCGGTTGGTTCAGCAGGGCAATACCCAGTGCCAGGCGCTGGCGTTGACCCCCCGACAGATTTTCGGTATAGGCAGCGGATTTTTCCTCCAGGTTAACCATATCCAGAATTTTGGAAACCCTGCTCCGGGGAAGTTTATAAAAACTGGCAAACAGTGCAAGCGTTTCCCGTACGTTCAGTTTGTCGATAAACCTTGTTTCCTGAAGTGAAATACCTAAAATCCGGTGCAAACGGTCTTCATTCCCCTGCCATTCAAGTCCGTTTATCCGGATTTCACCCGTATCCGGTTTCTGAATTCCTTCGATCATTTCCACAATCGTGGTTTTGCCCGCACCATTCGGTCCCAGCAACGCCATATATTCGCCCCTGGCTATATCCAGGCTGATAGCTCGAACCGCTTTCACATCCTTGTAGGATTTTACGATGTCATGTACCTGAATAGCCGGTTTCATTTGTTTAAAAAGATTTTTGTTAAACCCAAAAAGTTCATTAGAACTTTTTGCACGAAGTGCAGGCGATTGAAAATGATTGTGTTATAGCTTTTTATCAATGCCTTATAGTGCAAAATTGTCAATCCTATTGACAATTTTGGGTTAAACCTAATGAAAATACCCGTATGAATAGCAGATATGTGCTTTCATAGTAAAACAATAATCGAGATACCCATTCAGATTTCAGTTCAATGCGGCAGATAAGTTACTCAACTCAGAGAAATGCCTTTGGTGCAACAATGGCATATTTGTTTCATTTGAATAGCTTCTGAAAAAAGAAAGCCCTCCGGGTTTACATCCACAAGATAAATTTCAATTTCATAAAACATCAATACGAGGAACCTGATATAATAAACAAATACATGAATACCGGCAATATGCGTTAACTTCTTTAGCGAATTGCCCGTGGGATATTTATATTTGGCCTGTGCGCATCAATTAAAATACAAACTGAATGAGATATCTCTTTACTGTTTGCATGTCATTTGTTATTCTGGGTACTGCCTTTGCCCAGGAAAAACCTGCATATAAAATTTATAACAAATCAGGCAACAAATCTGATTTCGGCGAAATGGTAAATGCCGCCGTATCTGCTGATGTTGTTTTGTTTGGAGAACTGCATAACAATGCGGTATCACATTGGATGCAATATGAAGTTACTCATGCAGTTATTGAAAGAAAAGGCGATAAGGTAATACTGGGAGCGGAAATGTTTGAAGCGGATAACCAATTGATGATCGATGAGTTCTTATCAGGGTTCATATCCGAGAAAAGTTTTGAAGCACAAATGCGACTGTGGAAAAACTACAAAACCGATTATAAACCTCTGCTTCTGCTTTCCAAAGAATACAACCTTCCTTTTGTTGCCACTAATATCCCCCGAAGGTATGCCAGCTTCGTATTTAATCATGGCCTGGATAGCCTTTCTACCCTATCCGACCTGGCAAAAACATATTTCGCACCCTTGCCTATGGAATATTCAATGGAAACACCGGGTTATGATTCAATACTTGTTATGGATACGCATGGCCAGGGTGATTCTATTCGAATGGTTGAAGCACAAGCCTCAAAAGATATAACTATGGCATATTTTATTCAACAAAACCTCGTTCCGGGCGCTACATTAATTCATTACAATGGTGATTATCATTCCCGCATATTTGGAGGGATATACTTTTACCTGAAAAAATCAAATCCCGGTCTTAATATCATCACCATTTCATCTGCCGAAAATGAGGACACATCATTGCCGGATAATGCCAAAGGATCGGCCGATTTCGTGATCATCATCCCGAAAAGTTTCACGAAGACATATTAATGTTACATTTGGTGAGGCTTATTCAATTTCTCAATAATCCGTAATGCATCTGAAATATGTTTTTTGATTCTAAGCTGCGAGTTGAATATATGGCGTACCACCCCTTCACGGTCTATGATAAACGTAACCCGGCCTGGGAATAAACCTAACGTTTTGGAAACGCCAAAAAGTGATCTGATTTCGCTGCCGTGATCACTAAGTAAGGTAAACGGCAGATCGTATTTTGATGAAAAATGCTTATGCGACGAAACCGTATCGGTGCTTATTCCCACTACTTCTGCACCTGCCTGCAGAAAAGCATCATAATTATCCCGGAACGTACAGGCTTCGAAGGTACAACCGGGTGTATCATCTTTGGGATAAAAGAATAAAACCAATGTTTTCGAACTCCAAATATCCCCAAGGCTGATCTGCTGTCCGTTCTGATCGGGTAGCACAACTTCCGGAATATGATCTCCTTTACGGATTTTCATCGTTTCAGAAATTTCTGTTTAAAATGGAGGTGCCTTCACAATACAATCTATAATTATTTCCTGTAATCCAACGGTGGCTCTCTGTTACCAAGCAGCGCTTCGTAAACAAAATCGCTACCTCTGCGTTTCAGCAATTCTGCTTTGGCCTTTTCAGCAATTGAAGGGTCGTTATAAATATCAATGGCGGTGAGTGCGATGGTTTTTGCCGCTACCATCATTCCTTTTTGGCCGATGCTTGTTCCTCCTGCAGCCACCGCCTGCCAGCTATGGGCAGAGGTGCCAGGCACCCATGTTGCAGCTCTCATTCCTGTGGTGGGCACAGTCCAGCTTACATCACCAACATCGGTAGATCCGCGTGGATTTGTATTTATGGAATAGGGCAAGATCGTGGCTGCCGTAACAGGATCAAGATCACCCGGGTAGGATTCAATGATTTTTTCTGCAAATGCTTTTTCCGTTTCATCATATGTTACACCTCCCACTATTTCCAGGTTTTTGTACATCAATTCCGCAAGTATTTCGTTCGGCAGGAGGTTATATATCCCATGAATAACTTCGTATTCCATTGTTGTGCCTGTTCCCAGTGTTGCCCCTTCGGCAGCTTTTACCACCCGTTCGAAAAGGCTTATAACCTGCTTCATTTGTGGGTGTCTTACATAGTAATACACTTCGGCAAATCCCGGAACTACATTGGGGGCTTCTCCTCCCCGGGTAATTACATAATGTATCCGAGATTCCTGGGGTACATGCTCGCGCATCATGTTCACCATATAATTCATGGCTTCCACCGCATCGAGGGCTGACCTGCCTCTCTCCGGAGCAGCAGCTGCATGAGAAGCTAAGCCTGTAAACCGGAATTTGGCTGATTTATTCGCCAGCGCTGCGCCGGGGCTTGCTGCATTTACACTTGACGGATGCCAGTGCAATACCACATCCACATCATCAAAAAGACCGGCCCTGACCATATACACTTTGCCTGCCCCGCCCTCTTCCGCAGGGGTTCCGTAAACCCGGATCGTCCCTTGTTTCCGGCTTTTTTTGAGCCAGTTTTTTATTTCAATGCCTGCTGCCATAGAGCCTGTGCCAAACAAATGATGGCCACAAGCATGACCCGCCCCCCCATCAATAATGGGTTTACGATACGGTACTGCCTCCTGCGAAACCCCGGGCAATGCATCAAACTCTGCCAGAATGGTTATTACAGGTTTTCCTCTTCCATAAACAGCAGTGAACGCTGTGGGAATGCCGGCAACTCCGGATGTAATTTTAAAACCGGCATCTTTAAGTTTTTGCTGCAGAAGTGCTGAACTGTTTTCCTCCTGGTACCCCAATTCTGCCCAATTCCAAATCCGGTGAGCTGTTTCTGCGTATTCCTGTGTTTTCTTGTCAAGGTTTATCAGTATGTCCCCGGTCGGTTTTTGGCCAAATGCACCTGAATGCAACACGGCCAGACATAATGTGATTGCTGTAAATTGCAGTTTCATGATTTTGCGTGTTTGTCAGATTAAAATTATTGTGATTTACAAATTAATGCCGATTTATCTACAACCACCCGGCAATTATAAATCCGGGATATGTACCTATTCCGTTGCCGAAAGATCCTACAAGTATAGCTGAAAGTAACAAATCATGACGTCCCGGGCTTTCACCAAGAGTTAATGCGGAGGTCGATCCGCAGATTATGATCTTGCTAAGATTGTTTTTTTCAATCGCTTGTTGAATCATTTGCAAAAAATAAAAAAAATAAAAGGTTGTTGATTCTATGTTTTTTTGGAGATTTTTGAATAATTGGATAATACTACTTTTAACAAATTCACGGAAATAATGAGACGGACAATTCTTTATTTCAGTTCACTGTTTCTGATTTCCACTACACTTCCGGCCCAGATTGTCACCTTAAGTCCGGAAAAAGCAACGGCGGAAGATTCGGTTGTTGTGATTTTTGATGCCTCCAAGGGCAATGCCGGCCTCATCGGGGCAGAAAAAGTATATATGCACTCGGGCCTGGTTATCAGCGGGCCTGACGGAACCGAGTGGGAATTCGTGATCGGAAACTGGGGTCAGGACGATGGAGTCGGTCAAATGACACAGGTGACCGGCAACAGCAATAAATGGCAGCTCATCCTGGCGCCTTCGCTCCGGGAGTATCAAAACGCCCCTGAAGGAACAAATTATTTCCGGCTTGCAATGGTTTTCCGTAACGCTGACGGCTCCGCCAAAGGAATTGGCAATCCCGGTGATATTGATGGTGGTATAGTAGTTGAAAACGGTGATATCTATCTCGATCTGGCGGTGGAAGAATTTATCCGGATTGTAGCGCCCCAGAGCCAGGAACTGTTTCTTGACCCTGGTGATTCACTCGTATTCACCGCCGAAGCATCAAGCCAGGCCAGCCAGATCAAACTCCTGATTGATGAGGGCTCAGGGTTTCAGGAAGTTGCCACCATCGCAAATGCCACCACTTTATCGTTTAGCTATTTCCCCCAGACATCGGGAACCATTTCTGTAAAATACATTGCCACCATCAATACAATGGAGGTGGAGGTTTCCGAAGATTACCTGATCATTCTGAAAAGCCCTTCACCTGAGGCCGCACTGCCTGCCGGATTGATCAACGGCATTAATTACGATCCAGCCGATGATACTAAAGTTATCCTGGTGTTGCTTGCGCCCGGTAAGGAGTTTGTGTATGTAAATGGCGATTTTTCGAACTGGGAAATAAGCGATACTTACCTTATGAATAAGACTCCCGACGGAAAACAATTCTGGCTTGAATTGACAGGTCTTGAGCCCGGCAGAGAGTACATATTTCAATATTGGGTAGATGGCACAATTAAAATCGGCGACCCGTTTGCAGACAAAGTCGTTGATCCGTACAACGACGCGTTTATACCGGATACCGTTTATCCCAACCTTATCGAATACAATAAAACGGAGTTTGGAATTGCTACGGTGTTTCAGACCGGCCAGCAGCAATTTGCGTGGAGCAGCGCTGATTCTGCTTTTCAACGGCCGGATAAAAATAATCTTATCGTTTATGAATTACTCATACGTGACTTTATCGGATCACACGACTATAAAGACCTGACCGATACGCTCCACTATCTGAAGCGGTTGGGTGTAAATGCCATCGAACTGATGCCTGTCATGGAGTTTGAGGGCAACGACAGTTGGGGATACAATCCTTCTTACTTTTTTGCACCCGATAAATATTATGGTACAAAAAATGATTTGAAAGCTTTTATAGATAAGGCACATACAGAAGGATTTGCCGTGATTCTCGACATGGTGCTCAACCATGCGTTTGGCCAGAATGCCATGGTGCGAATGTACTGGGACGGCAACAAACCTGCCGTAGACAACCCGTGGTTCAATCAGGAGGCCACACACCCATTTAGCGTAGGGTTTGATTTCAACCATGAAAGCACCTATACGCAGGCTTTCGTTGATTCGGTAAATGCATACTGGTTGAAAGAATATCATTTTGACGGCTTTCGTTTTGACCTGTCAAAAGGATTTACGCAAAATGTAACCACAGATGTAGGCGCATGGGGCAATTACGACCAGTCGCGTATTGATCTGCTCATACGAATGGCCACACGGATAAAGGAGTACGACACTTCGGCATATATTATTCTGGAGCATTTCGCCTCACCGGATGAAGAAAAAGCGCTTTCAGATTTGAACATGATCCTGTGGAATAATTTGAATCATACCTACAGCGAGGTGCTCTCCGGAACCAATCCGTCCGGAAGTTTTTCAGGGGCTGACAGGCTGACACATATCAGCTATATGGAAAGCCACGATGAACAAAGATTGTCCTATACAATCCGCAACGGGGGGACACACCTCGGTACCTACGATATAAAAAGTGACCCGGTTGCGCTTGACCGGGTAAAACTCGGTGCAGCATTTTTCTACCTGGTACCCGGACCTAAGTTGCTATGGCAGTTTCAGGAGCTGGGATATGATATAGATATAAATTTCAACGGGCGGCTTGGCATTAAACCCCAACCCTGGGGAGCAGGTGGGCTGGGATATTATGAAAATACTGATCGCCAAAAACTGTATAAGGCGGTTTCGGCAATCATCCGGCTTCGAAATGATTATCCGCAGGTTTTCAAAAACGGAAGTTTCAACTGGACTGTCAGTGGCGAAGCCCGAAAAATAAACATTACCCATCCTGATCTTGAAATTACCGTTATTGGCAACTTTGGGCTGGCTCCGGTGGAAATCGATCCCAATTTCTCCACAACCGGGATCTGGTATGACTATTTCAGTTCTGACAGTATTGATGTAACAGATCAAAATCTGCCGATAAAACTCATGCCCGGTGAATTCCATATTTTTGTTGACAGAATGGTAACCTGGCCTGAATCCGGGTTGGTGGAAGTGTTTCAGCCTGTAGTTATTTCAGAACCTGCTTCTTTTCATCAGCAGCAGCAGGTACGCATTGTTTTTGACGCCACGCAGGCCGACCCGAATGGTACCGGCGGACTTACAGGGGCCGAAAAAGTGTATTTTCATTCCGGGGTGTTCCTAGATCCCAACGATACCACGTGGTCATTCACAGTCGGCAATCCGGGAATGGATGATGGCATTGGCGAAATGACTAAGGTGAGCGGTGAAACGGATAAGTGGGAAATTACACTCACCCCACAGGATTATTATGGTGTGCCTGCCGAAACACGGATTTTCAAAATGGCTATGTTCTTTCGCGATGCAACCGGCCAAAACGTTGGCACTGCTGCAGGAGGTAAGGACATCGTACTTCATGTGGAGGCTGACCCGAGCCTCAGCGCAGTATGGACGCAACCAGAAATTTTTAACGCTAAACAACAGATCACAATCTTTTTTGATGCTACCCTTGCCGATCCGGCGGGCACTCCGGGCCTGACCGGGGCATCCAAAGTCTACATGCATTCCGGTATTATTACAAGTAGTCCCACCGGAACATCCTGGCAAAATGTAATCGGCAACTGGGGTCAGGATGACGGCGTGGGGGCAATGTCAAATGTGCCCGGGCAAACCAACCAATGGCAAATCTCGCTTACGCCCTGGACATATTATGATGTTGCAGACGGAACCACTGTTTACCGGTTAGGGATGGTTTTCAGAAATGAGGACGGCAGCCGTGAAGGGAAGGACGAAGGGGCAAAAGACTTTTTCATCAATGTAGATCAGACGATAACCGGTTTGGATGCGTTTGAACAATCTGGAGTCAGGCTTCGCGTCTATCCCAACCCTGCTGAGCGTATGTTTGTCATTCATTTACCTGAACCGGAGCAATCGGTACGGTTTCGTCTTTTCGACGCACAAGGCAAATTAGTGGATATGAGATACTACATTTCACCGGGAGGTATCCGGGAAATAGAATATTCCACAACCTTGCTGAAAACCGGCATATACTTTATTGAAATTCTGGGGAAAACACGCTATACAGGGAGGGTAATAATCGAAAAATAGGGTTATTGGATTGCTGATAGCTATTTACTCCGGTTCAGATCCACTGTGTAACGGTAAATCAAGGTTAGCAACCCCGATAACTATCGGGATGAAATCAAAAATCCCCGTCTGAGCGGATGTTCATCCGGGCGAAGGTGTTCCCAGTCTGTCCAACAGGCAGGCTGCCGAAGGCAAGGCAGGCAGGGCTAGCCACAGCGAACCTGGTAAACAGCCAGTCCGATTGATACGATGCAGATTACCCCTAATGACATAGGTTAAATTTAATGAACTCCGTATATTCGGTTTTAGCTACAAGCACTTTCTACAATAGGGAGTAAATTATGAGCAAGTATTATTTATTCGGTTTATCGGGGTCATTAATCATTCTAATACTATTTGGTTTTCGTTTCACTCAATTTGAGGATATTGTTTTTGACCTGGAAGGTAAAAGCATACTCTATGTGTCAAATGAAACGAAAGACTCTATACGAATTCAACTTGAAAACTGGTGCCTGCTACCGATGGATTCTCAAGAAATCGACACGATTTTAGCCCCCGCCGATATTTTGAAAATCGACCTGATCGTTCAAGGAAACTCATATTACGATTTAACACTTGATGAAATTAAATATAAAATATTCACCAGACCTGGGTCAGTTGAAATGATATTTGTTGGTTACAATAATGAAGTACCTCAAATTTCTTTTTCAGGAGATTTGCGGAAAATTAATGAATTTCTTCTCAGAAAGGCGAATAAATTTAATTCTCCTGATGCCGATTGGATGCCAAGGGTTAATGCTACTCACAGTGAACAGGAATTTGACAGGATAATAGAAATTAATGACTCTATTACCCGGATTCATCAGGAATTATTAAGCGAGAACTCATCTAAATTACCTCCATGGTACGTTGCTTTTGAAAACGATAGATTAAATTATCTGAATGCGGGTTTTAAACTGAATAGCCTCTTATATAGAGAAAAGATGTTAAATATCGTTGATCAAGTTCAAGATGATTTTTTTCAGAATACGGTTGGATCTTTACAAATCAATAATGAAAGGATGACGGGTAATGGCAGGTACTTTTTTTTTCTTCATGACTACTTTTTCTACAAAGCAAACAATGGACTTGAAGGTGACGATCAGTTAAAAATCTACAAAGAAAGATTTGAAATCATTAAGAAGGAATTAAAAGGCATTGTTAAAAACGTATATATCACCATTAAACTAAGCAACGAAATAGATAGAAACAGGCATATATTTGATACTACATCGATTTCCCATGTGGAAAATGAAAAATTAAACGAATTCCTAAAAAGGCGCTATTTATCTAATCCCGTTCTTCCTAAAAGATCCAAACTTCCTTATTTCTACTTAATGGACAGTAGTGAGGTTTATCATAGTTCGGGTGATTTTCAAGGAAAAATACTTCTGATAAATTTTTGGGCCACGTCATGTAAACCATGCATTAAGGAATTCCCTTCTGAAAATGCCTTGGCGGAGAAGTACAAAGATGAACCGGTTGCCGTAATTAACATTTGTATGGAATCAAGTGTAGATTCATGGAAAAGAATTATCAGAAAACACGGCTTGAAGACTGTGAACTTATATTCTCAGGGCAATTGGGATAAAAAATTAACCAAAAACTTTGATATAAATGGTTGGCCCCACAGTGTATTGGTTGATTGGAAAGGAAATATCGTTCAAAACAAATGCCCTCGTGCGAGTAAAAATGTTGATAAATTGATAGATCAGTTGTTATTGGAAATGAACGAGTCCAATGATCAATAAATGGTCTTTAGATTTAAGATTTTAAACTTTTGTGTTTTTCTCTCAAATTATTAATCGAACTCAGGTTATGAATCTTTCAAGAAGCCTTTTGCTATCATTTTGCATTCTATTCATCTCAACGGAAAATCTTCAAGCCCAAGACTACTTTACCGTTACAGTTGAATTTCCATCGCAGTTGGACTTAGGAAAAATCTGGTTTTACTATAATAATGGAAAGGAATCTAAAAGATTACACATAAAAAATAACCGAGTTATTATTACCGATACTCTGTATTCGAGGTTTGCTTCCATTGAGATTAATTATCCTCGAGAAGACGGTTTATACCCAAATCACTATATAGGTTTCTTTGTTAATACTAAGCCCGCAACGATAAATATTTGTTTTAATGAATTAACAAGTTACCCATTAGACATCTGTGGTTTAAAGAATGCACACAATTTCGAACAAATAGGGAGAAAAGAATATGAGGAATTTATACGTGAGGAGAAAAAGGACTATATGGACTTTTTAACGGCCACTGGTGGTGGCATAACGGGTACAAAAGATTCCGCTCTGTTGCGAAACGAAAAAATTCTTCGGTTACTAAATAAGGAGGCAGAATTTGTTAAAAATAACAGTCATTTATATTATTCATTTTGGAAATTTCGTGTCTATCTCGCTCCAAATATTTACTTAGACATTGACGACATGATCGAATTATATGAATCTGTTTTCTCGGATAGCTTAAAAGAAGGTTTTGATGGGGAAGAAATTTCAAAAGTTCTTAATGCAAGATCTCTTAGAAAAGGACGACAGGCACCTGATTTTACTGCGATTGACATAAATGGAAATACGATTTCCTTAGAAAAGTTTCGAGGCAAGTACCTCTTGCTTGATTTTTGGGCATCCTGGTGTGGACCTTGCATTGAAGAACTGCCTGTGATTAAATGGATAAGAGATAATTATACAGTAGCTAAGCTTGAAGTTATTTCCATTTCGCTTGATAAAGACACAGTCGCCTTTTTTAATGCTGTTGAAAAGCACGATATGAATTGGATTCATATATTGAATAATCCGGAAATGTTGAAATCATATGGTGCTCGGGGGATTCCGCAAGTATATCTGATTGATCCCAACGGTGTTATTATTTACAGTAGGGCAGCTCAAAAAGACTACCCGCACCTTGAGAAACTAAAGAAGATAGTTCTGGATAGCCTTTGAGATTTTGATGAGTTGACACGAGATTGAGCTTTAATAAGTGGTCATATACAGATTTCAGGGCACTGTGTACAACAATTAGTGAACAAACACAGTGGACCCCACAATAGGGTCATGAGTGATTAGTAGCTGTTCCACCGTGTTTTTCGCTTGGGTTGAGATCAAAACCTAAACCTCTGCTGTTTCGGCCTTACCCTTGATCTGAAGCCCGATTGATACGATGGAAATTACATCGAAGACATAGTGTAAATTCATGGAATTTCATATATTCGGGTTTACCAGCAATCAATTTATATATTATGAAGACGATATTAAGTTTATTTTTTATTCTTCAAGGATTTATTGTTTATGGTCAACCTCGTGAAGATCGTCTAGATAGTTTGGTAAATCAAAATGCTCCTAACTTCATTGCAGAGACGCTAGGTGGGGAAATCTTTGATTTAAGTGAACATAAAGGGAAAATTGTAATGGTTAATTTTTGGAGTTTGAGTTGTGCAGCTTGTTTCAAAGAAATTGTCGATTTTAATATAATTGTAGAAGAGAGAAGTGAGGATAATTTTCTTCTGATTTCTCTAATGGATAACTCTAAAGAGGAATTAAACAATAAGATTATTAAAAATGGTAAATTCTATAAATTAAAAAAACCTGTTTTTAAGAATGATTTGATTGAATTTGAAATTATTCCCAGTGCAGATAAAATAATGAAAGAATACAAATTTGGTAGAGGTTTTCCTTTAACATTTTTTATTGATAAAAACGGAATAATCAGAGATTATGTGCATGGTTACTTGGTGTCTTACGAAGGAGTTCCAGGTATGCTTACTAACTACGATGCACACAATAATAAAATCAATAAACTAATGAAATTTTGATGATGCTCATCGAATATTCAAATTACTGGAAAACGATACGAATTTAAGATACAATCGACAGTTATTAGGACACTCAATAGTAGAACCACAGAGATTTATATGCACTTTTGTGAAACTGATTTGACCAATATTGGTAGTTCGTTGGATTCCATAATTAATCCAGTACATTTGAATAGTAAATAATTGCCACACGGTGTTGATAAACGGTAATTGTTGTTAGCTGTACGGAGAACTACTTTATCATTCAAAAGAATTTGAACTATCAAATATTTATAAGCACATTGTATCCATTGTCAAAAGGGATCAATAAAAAAATTCGATTTCAAATTTCGGCTTCGGCGCACGATTCCCCAGGCAAAGCAGAGTCTTCAGATCTTTTATTTTACCAAACTATTTACTCTGCATACATCAACTCAATGACATCTGTAAAATTTTCGGTTACCACCCGGCGCTTGAGTTTCAGTGTAGGCGTTAATTCATCGGTTTCGATACTCCATGGAACACTAAGCAGCGTATAATTTTTAATTTGTTCGAAGCGGGCAAAATTTTCATTTAACCGCCCTACTTCTTCATCAAATTTAATTTTCACTTCCGGATGCCTGATCATTTCAGCATCGCTGGTATAGGGTATGTCGTGTAACAGGCACCACTCACGCAAGCCCCCGAAAAAGGGTACGATCAGCGCCGCCGGATATTTGCGGTTGTTGCCCACTACCATGATCTGATCTATCAATATGGATTCTTTGAATTTGTTTTCCAGCGGCTGGGGTGCTATGTATTTGCCCCCCGAGGTTTTGAACAATTCCTTTTTTCTATCTGTGATCTTCAGATAACCGTCATCGGTAAGTTCTCCGATATCTCCGGTATGAAACCAACCATCTTTTGTGATTACCTCCGCCGTAAGTTCCGGCTCTTTAAAATATCCCATCATTACATTCGGCCCCCGGGTAAGTATTTCTCCGTCGTCGGCTATTTTTACCTCTACGCAATCAATTAATTCACCTGCATAGCCGGGTCTGATCCGTTCTTCATAAGGTTTGGCAATACTGATTGTAGGGGATGTTTCTGTCAGCCCGTAGCCTTCGCATAACAAAATCTCCGCTGCACCGAAAATCCGCACCAGTCTGGGCTGCAGGGCGGAGGCCCCTGAAATGATACAACTGAGATTTCCACCTAATGCTTCTTTCCATTTACTGAAAACCAGTTTTCGAGCCCATTTCAACTGCCAGTTATAAAAGGCTGACATTTTTTTCCCGGGTTGATAGCTGTTCCCCACCCTGATTGCCCAAAAGAAAATCTGTTTTTTAGCCCCACTCAGTTCATAACCTTTGGCGAGTATTTTATCATACACTTTTTCAAGCAGTCGCGGTACCGTTGCAAAATAATTCGGTTTTACTTCCTTTAAATTATCAGAAATCGTATCCATACTTTCCGCATAATAGACGGATACACCTCTGAAAAGATCAACAAAAAATACGGCCCTGGCAAATATATGACACAACGGCAGAAAACTTAATGCCGTCCATGATTCGTTCACAATGTCAAACGAATCGCTGGTCGAACGAATTATACTCATTACATTATCATGGGTGAGCATTACGCCTTTGGGGGTTCCTGTTGTTCCAGAAGTGTAAATAATGGTAAACAGATCTTCCGGTTTAACTTCCGCTTTCATTTCATGCAGCCTTGATACGGTTTCATTTTTCCCTGATTTTATCAGGTCTTTCCAATGCTGAGTATTTTCAGTCTTATCAAATGAATACACATGGATTTCATTAAGATTTTCGCTTGTAAGCGCCCTTTTAACACTGTGAGCAAGCTTCTGATCCGAAACGAAAACCATCTTCAACTCACTGTGCCGGCATATATATGCATAATCTTTTTCCGTACTGTTGGGATACATCGGTACACTGATGGCTCCGATTTGTTGTAAAGCAAGGTCAACAAAATTCCACTCCGGCCGGTTTGCTGAAATGATACCAACTTTATCTCCTTTCGTGATTCCGCAGGAAAGCAGACCAAGGCTCAGGTGGTTTACGATGGAATTAACATCAGAAGTGCTAAATTTTTTCCATGTTCCGTTGTACTTGTACGCAACACAAACTTTCTGTGGAAAACTGAGAAGTTGATTTTCCAATAAATCAAACAGACGAGTTGGCTTCATTCTGACTGCAGGGTTATGATTCCTACAATTTAATGAAATTTTCTAATTAATTATAGTCTGTCTGTAAAGTCCGTAATTCAAAAAAATGAATGACTTTTTATATTGACCCACCCCTACACTCCCGCCTGCGGCGGGGGAATAAATTGGTATTCCTGCCTGCCGCCTGCCTGACGGTAGTCAGGGCAGGCACGGCATTTTTTTTAATTTTCCAATTATCATTACTTTATAGACAGACTCTTAATTAACAGGTTCTACGCCCTGATCATCAAAATCTCCTCTCAGGGTCCGGAATCTTTTTCTTACATCAGCCGAAAAGATGCTTCCGGGATAACGTATCAGAAAATCCTGATAGATCTCCATGGCGCGGAATTCTTCATTCAGATTTTCTTCATAAATCAGACCCATGCGGTAGTAGGCATCATCACCCAAAATGTCATAATAAAATTCTTCATTTATTCGTGTCAGATGTTCGAGGGCTTCTTCGAATTTACCTTCTTTACGTAATATATCGGCTTTCAACCACAACAGTTCATCCACAAGAGCATGGGCGTTGTATTCCTCCAGCATAAAATCAATTTCTTTTTTTGCTTCTTCCGTTTTGTTCTGAAACAGTATTAAATCAATAGTGGCATAGTGCTGCATGGCCGTTTCGGTAGAATCAAGTCCGGTATTGTCGCGTATCAGCAAGCTCAATCGCATGGCGTCGTTGGAAATTTCGCGGGTAGTAGCTTCTTTTAAAATATCCAGGTGCTCTTGTGCCAGTTTGAATTCACCTTTGTAATACGAAAGTTTGGCATTTCGCAATTTGGCTTCATACCCGATTGATGTTTCTTTCATTGATTTTTCTACCTGCGCATATAAAAGTGTGGACTCCCATGGTTCATTGGTCAAAATATAAATATCACCCAGATCAAGTTTTGACCTGGCTTTTAGGTTTACGGATGCCCTCGAATGTGAAATGATCTCATGTAAAATGTGTATTGCACTGTCTTTTTCATCCAGGTAAAACGCATGCAGCAGCGCTTTGCTCCGGTAAGCTTCCAGCGTGGTACGTTCGTAGCCGGTTTCATCAATAAAATTCTGGTACTGGTGAGTAAGTTCTCTGATTTTTGCCGGATTTACCGGATAGGTACTTTTCACGATCTCTTCCTCAGCTTTAATTCTGTAATGACGGGCTAAAATTGCATTGCCTGTTTCGGGATACTGATTTATGATGTAATCAAATATTTTTGCCGCGGCTTTATAATCTTTATTATCGAGTGCAATTTTCCCGATATTCATTGCCCTGTCGCCGGCAGCTCCTTTACGTCGATCCAGCGCGCGGGCTTGAATAAAAGCCCCGTTAAAGTTCTTCTGCTGAAGATTCACCCATATGAGCAACTCATTGAAAATGGCATTCCCCGGATCATCTTGAATTTTCCTGAACAACAACACTTCAAGATTATCCAGGTCTTCCGGTTCGGTAAGCACCAGTTGCATCGTGTTACGGACAAAATTAAGATTGGACGGCGTTACGGCGAGGTACTTAAGGTATTCGTCCACCATCAGATCCTTTTTGTTCTGAAACCGGTAAATATTAGCAAGTTCAAACGAATATGCATTTGTATCACCCTGGAAAGTCCGTGCTTGCCGGTAAACAAGAATCGCATAATCAACCACCTGACGGTTTATAAAGTATTGTGCAGCAACTCTTGTTTTATAATTGTCGTTACTGATTTCATCCCGAATCAGTTTATTAAAATACAAGTGCATCTCTTCCTCGTTCCCTTCTTCCCTGTAGATTAGGCCACGGTCCAGGATATAATAAAGGTTTGACGGATATTTTTTAATAACATTTTTCAGGTATTTGCGCGCTACGTTAAATTCTTTCAGATCCAGTAAAAGGGAAAAATAATTATGATGTATCTGAGGTATGTACCTGAAGTTTTTAGCTATGCTTTCATAAACCGACCATGCTTTTTCCAGTTCACCGTTTTGATAATATTCATCAGCAAGCCGGATCTCCAGTTCGCGCTGCGCCTGTACCTTTGACAAGGAAAATATCAATACCATCAGAACAAGTACAAAATTCAATATTTTGGTGGTTTTCCACATATACATCTATATACGTAACAATAAAATATTTATATAAATTTATTATTAATATTATTAGCTTGTGAAATTGGTGGATAAAAATTGAAATTAATTCTTGACATTAATAAATGTGGATTGAAGATTGATAATTTACAACTTATAGACATCTTATATATACAATAAAAAGTTGATAATCAGATAATTATATACTTATCCATAAACTTTATTTTTCTGTGAATAACTATTCAGAACATACCTACGTAAGGAAAACACTGTTAATAAATGTGATTTATCTACATATACGGCATGTGCATTGATCGTTAGTTTCTTTTTCTACATTCAACGATTGTTTTTATACACTAATTCACATTTAACGTATCTGTTTTAATGGAGATATCCACAAGCTCCCAATTAGCACGTAAGGTAAGTTCTGTGTCACCGGACTCAGATATGTAATACAGAACAGGTTCGTGTTCAATGTTTTCAATTAAACTTCCCGGAAACCAGTATCCGTCATTGTCTTCGTCAGCCAGTAAACGCAATTTGTATTTTCCGGGGGTCAGATAATCAAAATAGTATTCTTTTACATCCCTGGAAGTACGAATTACATTGTTTTTATCATCAATAAGCTGAATGGTAAAATGCGAATAAAAAACGTCAATCTCACCTCTAATGATTCCAAAATTCTTAAGTTCAATAAATTTTATTTGAAGATTGGTTTGCAAACTTGAATCTTCTTCAATACTTATAAAAGCAGAAGGATAAAGCATGAAATGAAAGGGTGCGGAAATACTATCGGGTATATAATTCGGATCGTCGGTAAGGTCTTTTTCAATTGTTACTTCTGTTTTATATGTGTTGTATGAAAAATTTTCAATAGGAAAGGTAGTTATACGTACGCTATCCCAGGCAATATTAATACTATCCCGGTTGATAATATGCACAGGTTTAGTAAGGGCTATGCGGGTATGAAAAATACTTGTTTCCTTATTTATGTTCGGGTTTTCAGAAAATTTCAGCGTAAAATCATCTTTTGACCTGCTTGTTTCTTCAAAACGCATATAAATAGTATCAGAAACTGTAGTAAGCAATGAGTCAGTTATTTCCAGCAGCAGGGCAGCGCTGTCGGCAATGTGGAATGTATTAAATATTTTAAATGTACGGTTATTTTCCGTAAGCATATAAATGAGTGTGTCGGACAGATCCATTATACTGAGCGAATGATCAATAACATGTTTTGAGGTTTTAATTTCATAATAATGGCCATTTTGCCTCGCTGCTATTATTAGCAATTCATTAAAATCCATATGTTGTATTTTAATATTTATTTCAGACAGCGAAGAATCAAGCGCCAGTGTCTGCGGTATAAAACCGTATTCTTCATTTCTGGATTCTATAAGCAAATTGTTGTTGTCATCATTAAATGCATATATCCGGTAATTTCCCTGCTTGATATTTTCAATAATGTAATGTCCGGCTTTATTTGTACGGGTGAAATAAAGCGGAGGTCCGTTTAACGGGGTAATCGTATCTGCAACATTAAATATTCCTACTGTATAATTATCGACGGGCTCAACCGTGAACAGGTCAGTTATCGTGCCTTCGATTGACAGGGAATCGATAAAATCCCAGGTGCTGAATGCAAGGCGTAAGTTTTCGGCCGCATTGCCTTCGGTAATGTCTTTGATTCCTTCCCGAAAGTTGAGTGTAAAAGTTGTGCTGTCTGGAAAGGGTTCTTCGAAAGTTAAGATAACACTATTCTTGCGTATTTTGGAATTATATTTTCCAAAAAAGGTTGGGGTGATGATCAGTTCATTTTTGAGATTAAAAACGATTATCGGCTCATCAAAAGTAAGTTCGATGGTGGTTTCGTTAAAATTAAGGGCAAAATTCGATGGAATGGAATATTCCAATACGGGAGGATCTTCATCTTTGGGTCCGCCTGTGGGGGGCATCTGGCTTGCACATGAATAAATGAAGGCAATTACACACACACACAGGATCAGCTGCAATAATCTCATTTGGAAATTACGTATATTAAGCTTGAATAAAGATTACTTTTAAATGCAAATTTATTTGAAGTTATTCCATTTATTATAGCTCTATAATAGTTAAATCGATTATTCAAATATTTTTCACTTAATAAACTTACATAATAAGCATCTAATTTTTGTGGTAAAATATCTTTAATCTTAAAATTATACCTGACAATTAATTTTTTAAAAGTTTCAGGGTCAAAATGATATAAGTGACGCGGGACATCATATGCGGCCCAGTCCTCTTTATAATGGTTTGCATCCCAGGACGCACAGTTTGGAAGCGCAATAAACAATACACCTTTCTTGTGGAGCCGTGCATGCAGGGTCAAAAGGGTTTCATCTAACTGATATACATGTTCAAGTACATGCCATAAGGTTATCACATCAAATTTCTGATTTTCGGGTAGATCTTTCAAATCAGGGTAAATGGCGAGCGCTTTTTTTTGCATCACCATCTTTCTTGTGTTTTCATCCGGTTCAATACCATTACAATCCCATCCGTTTGCTTGGCACAGATCCAGGAAATGCCCGGTACCGCATCCAACATCAAGCAGCGTTTTTTTTCTGCTGTGGTGTGCAATAAGGCGGAGTTTTGACTTCAAGGTAAAATACCTGGCTATTTTATAGATCAAATTTACCGGAGAATTGCTTTTGTTTGAATGTGAAATGTAATCTTCAGACTGATAGTATTTATGAATATCGGACAGGGAGGGTCTTGGGTTCGTAAATTTAAGTTTACAATTTTCACATTCCACAATAGCAAAACTTTCACCAGTAAGCAGGTGATCTTTTGCTATCAGGTAATTACGAAAATGCCCACTGTGGCAAAGCGGACATTTATCTAATCGTTCATACGTCATTTATTTACCCAAATAAATCATCAAAATAGATATATCGGCAGGCGATACCCCGCTGATACGCGATGCCTGGCCCAGTGTTGCCGGCTTGAATCTTTTAAGTTTTTCGCGGCCTTCGGCTGATAATGCTTTAATGCTGTCATAATCAAAATCCGGATTCATACGTTGATTTTCCAGCGCATTGATTTTACTGGCAAGATGCTGCTCTTTTTTGATATAAACATCGTATTTGATCTGAATCTCCACCTGGTCGAGTATTTCATTGCTATACGCATTCAGGTATTCTGAAAGCGAGCTGTCAAGGTGTTTGAGATGGTGGATACTGAATTCAGGTCGTTTCAGCAAATTGATCACCGGCGCCTTTTCACGTATTGCGGCGGTCTTAAAACCAATGAGGGTTTCATTTACTTCTTCTGGCGCAACTTTTATCAGCTGCAAGTCCGCTTTAAGTTTGCTGATCTCATTTTTCTTGTCAAGCACCGTATCCAACCTTTTATCCGAAATCAGGCCAAGGCTGTGGCCTTTTTCGGTCAGTCGCAAGTCGGCATTGTCCTGCCGGAGCAGAATACGGAATTCAGCACGTGAGGTAAACATGCGGTATGGTTCCTCAGTTCCTTTATTTATCAGGTCGTCTATCAGCACGCCTATATACGCTTCTGACCGTTTGAGTACAAACGGTTCGTTGCCTGTGATTTTCAAATGCGCGTTTATGCCTGCCATCAGTCCCTGTCCTGCAGCTTCTTCATAACCGGTGGTTCCGTTTATCTGGCCTGCAAAATACAGGCCATCGATCAGCCTGGTTTCGAGGGATTGCATCAGTTGGGTAGGCGGGAAATAATCGTATTCTATGGCGTACCCTGGCCTGAACATTTTCGCTTTCTCAAATCCCGGAATATTACGCAGGGCCTTAAATTGAACATTTTCAGGCAGTGAAGTAGAAAATCCGTTCATGTAAATTTCTATCGTTTCCCATCCTTCGGGTTCCACAAATATCTGGTGACGCGTACGTTCTGCAAACCGGTTGATTTTATCTTCAATGGACGGACAGTACCGGGGTCCTGTGCCCTTAATGCGGCCGGTAAACATGGGGGACTTCTCAAATCCAGTTTCAAGAATTTCATGCACTACCGGATTGGTATAGGTGATATAACAACTTTTCTGGTGTTTTAACGGCGTTGTATCTGTGAAAGAAAATTTACCAGGTATTTCATCTCCCTTTTGTTCTTCCATCAATTCATAATTAAGCGAACGGCCGTCAATTCTTGGCGGTGTGCCCGTTTTCATGCGGCCGGCTTCAAAACCCAGAAGTACAAGTTGTTCAGTCAGCCCGGTGGCTGCTTTTTCGCCGGTTCGTCCGCCACCGAATTGTTTTTCCCCGATGTGTATAATGCCATTCAGAAAGGTGCCGTTGGTGAGTATCACCGTTTTAGACCTTATTTCAAGGCCCATGCCTGTTTTTACACCGCATACTTTATTATCTGCCACGAGTATTTCCGACACCATTTCCTGCCACATATCCAGATTTGGTATTTGCTCCAGCGCAAGCCGCCACTCTGCTGCAAAACGCATACGGTCGTTTTGAGTGCGCGGACTCCACATCGCAGGTCCTTTCGACCGGTTAAGCATTCTGAACTGGATCATTGATTTGTCGGATACAATTCCTGATAACCCGCCCAGTGCATCTATTTCGCGCACAATTTGTCCTTTTGCCACACCTCCCATGGCGGGATTGCACGACATCTGCCCAATAGTGGCCATATTCATAGTTACCAGAAGCACTTTTGAGCCCATATTGGCAGCGGCAGCAGCGGCTTCACAACCCGCATGGCCCCCACCAACCACAATGACATTGTATTCAGTAAACATAACCAACTAAAAATGTTCCACGTGGAACACTACCAATTTCTTCGATCAACGGCGAAAGTGTTCCACGTGGAACGTATTAAAACCGGTACAAAGATAAGCAGTACTCTTCTTTTTCACGCATCAATTGCTTGTCTTCCGCAGATTTATCGGTAAAGCCAAGCAAATGCATCACACCGTGTATCATAACCCGGTGTAATTCATGGTTAAAATGGTTCTTTAAGGATTGCGAGTTTTCTTCCACCCGGTCAATGCTTATAAATATGTCAGCTTCAACGGTACGGGTCTCATCCGACAAATCGAAGGTAATGATGTCGGTATAAAAATCATGGTTAAGATGCTTCACATTGAGGGTGTGCAGGTATTCATCCGGGCAAAAGATATAATTTATATGTGAAATTTGTTTTCCCTCAGCTTCAATAATACGCTTTATCCATTCTTTTGTCTGCTCCGGATCGTTCAGGATTATGCGCACATCTTCGTAAAAGAATTCTATCAAAGACATCCATTAATCTACATAGAAGATCAATTCAACAATACTTCCTTTTTTCAGAAAAGCCACTTCGTCAGCGAGATGTTTCATGAGAAATATACCCCGGCCGCTGGGCTTCGAGATATTTTCAGGAGCGGTGGGATCTTCAAGGTTGTTGTAATCAAATCCGTCTCCTTCATCACTGATAATAAACTTGATCATGCCCTCATTCAGCGAAAGGGTGATTTTTACGTTTTTATCCTTGTCCTTCTTATTGCCGTGTATGATTGCATTGTTAACGGACTCGGTCACAGAGATCATAATATTGCCATAGATATCATCATTGAGATTGAATTTATCTTTCGCATTGTCGATAAAACTCTCGATGATACGTATGTTGTCGGATAACGACGGTATCTCAATGGTTATTTTATCCATATTTTAATGCAACAATACTAATCAAAATTTTGATTTCCAATCCTCCTGAAATACTCATTTACTTCCTTTTTATAATAGGGGTATAATTTGGGAGGCACGGTTTTTAGCAGTTCGATCTCTTTTTCCTTTGCCTTGAAGTATTCTTCAAAAGCCTTCGGAAGGGCTCTTTCATACTCTTTGGCACTGATTCCTTCGCGCTCGTTGTCGAGTTCGCGTTCTCTCATTGCATTTTCAGCTTCGAGCAACCGGGTAAGAATTTCCTTCTGACGCCGTATCGTTTGCTCGGTAAGGCGCTTGTTTACCAGGTCTATCTCCGTTTGTTCCATTTTCTGCATGGTGGCATTGCGGTTTTCTCCCTCCCCTTCATTTAACTGGCTTTCCATTTCCTGCAAAGCTTTTCGTATCCTTTCCTGCGCGGCTGCCAATTTAGCCAATTCTTCTGATAATTCGCGACCGCTTTTGCCGCTTCTTTTGAGTTGCTCAATCTGCTGATTCAATTGCTTTTGAAGTTCACTCAGGCTTGGTGTTCCCGGTTTCCTGTTCATTTTCGGGTTGCCCATTGCCTCACTGAGATTCTGCTGCATCATGGCCATTACATCATCCAACATCAGTGCGAGGTTGTTCATAGAGGTCATGGCAAATTGCTGCTCACTTACCGCTTTTGATTTCCTGCGATCCCGTACATTCTGAATGCTTTTGTCGAGGTGTGTATTCATCTCAGATACTTCGCGCGTTACAAATGAGCGGAGCTGACCAGCACGTTTTGCCAGCGAAAGCAGGCTGTCTTCCACGATTTTAGCGTCATCGCGAATCTTTAGCTGCCATTGCCCCAGATCAATAAACCGGGGGTTCACTTGGTCCACCGTGCGAAACTCTTTCATCAGTTCTTCCTGGTCGAAACTCAGCTTTATCAGGTTGTACAAGATATCGCGCAGGTCATTCAGATTGGCCTGCATCATCTGCATTTCCATCCCGCCCTGCATCTGTTGAAGCTGCTTTGACAGTCGCTGCATTTGCTGACCTGATTTTTGCTGCGATTCCACCGCTTTTTTTCGCTTGCCTTTTTCAAGCGATTCTTTCGCTTTTTTCATCTCCTCTTTTATGGACTCGATGTTTTCGGAGTGGTCTTGCAATCTATGCGGGTTTTTCAGGTCCTGGTTCAATTCGTTTAGCTCGTCGAGGGATTTTTCAAATTCATCAAATTCTTCATTAAGTATCTCCTGCTTCTGCTGCATCTCTTCCAGGTCATTTCCTTTGTCGCGGGTTTCCTCTGACAAATTCTTTTGTTCTTCAGTCAGATTGTCTAGTTGCTGTATGGTCTCTTCAAGTTCATAAGCAAATTTCATGCGCTTGAAGAGTTCGAGCGTACGCTCAAGTTCCCGGATCAGGTTGTCTTCTTTCCGGTTAATTTTATCCAGCAAGTCCTGAATCTTCTCGTTGTTAAGCTCTTCTTCCAGGAGTTTTTGAAGCTCTTCGTACAACTTTCGGGTTTCTTCATCCAGCAATTCGTTGATAAGTTTTTCAATTTCGTCTAACTTCTTCTTTATTGCCTCACTTTGTTGCTGAAACCGCTCCTTTTTTAATTTCTGCGCTTCGAACTGTTTTTTTAGTTCTTCTACAGCTTTATTAAGCATTTCCTTTTCCTCAAGCAACTCCTGCAGTTTCTTCTTGTCCTGCCAGTCGAGTTGCTTTTTGCCCCTCAGCCGGTTTTCGATATCTTCCAGGTCTTTCTTAAGATGCTCGGCTGCTTCCAGCGTCTTTTCCATTTCATCTGATGTTTTTGCCGATGACTCAGCGATGTCGACTTTAATCTCTTCTTTAGTAGGCATTCTGAAAGTATAAATTCCTGATTTAGAGCTTTTTATGCCATTTACTCCGTCGTTGTCCCACACTTGTACGTAGTACGATACATGTTCACCCTCATGTATATCAAGGCTGTCAAGCACCCACCTGTAGAAGAAACTTTGATTTGATTGGTTCCGGTTAAAAGGGATGGCTATAGATTCCTTTGTCTGTTCTTTTCCCGCACCGGATATTACGGAATAGACCAGTTTCAGATTTGTAATGCCGTAATCATCCGAGATGTTTCCGCCAAGCACCAGAAAGCTGTAAAGTACGGTGTCCTGGTAAACATTGAGATTAATGGCGGGGTATTCATCCGGCGTAACATTAATCTGATAACCAATTACATCCTTATTCCTGGAATAGTAGTTGGATAGCATTAATTTATAAGAGGTCGTTTTATCAAATTGCTTTTCAAATTCAAATATCTGATTATCAATTGTTTGTACACTGTACATTTCCTCATCAAAAGCGATATTCAACGTATCGGTATCCAGTGTATTGAACTGCCATTTTATGCGGGTTCCTTCAGGCACATTCAGGTTTCCAATGTTTTCGATGCGCTCAGGCCGTTTGCCCAGGTAAGCCGGATAATTCAGCAACACATTGAAATTACGTAGATTTGGCCGGTTTACGACCTTAATAATGTGTTCGATGGATCTAAATCCGGCGGCTTCAAAATGAATACGTTTGGACACCTGTATCCTGGAAAACGTATAAGAAAACCGCCCTGAGCCCAACGCGGCCATCTTGATCCGACGTTCTTTATGAACGAGGTACACATTTTGCGGAATACCGGCGCCGGAAAGTGTAAGCAAAACCGGGTGATCTTCGTTTTTAAATGCAATAAGGCTGATTTCGTTGGGCATAAATGTAAAAGGCGCCACCGGTACGAACGTTTGCCTGTAACTGACAATTCTTTTGGTGCTCGTGGTGAAAAGCTGGGGCACAAAAAGTAAAATCAATAAGAACAGCAGCATCGAAGGTGCCAGGTATTTTAAATAGTGCTGATTTTGCCGAAGATCGATGGCCTGCGTAAATGACAGAGTGGTAAATGCCTGTGCCCGCTGTTTCAGGCTTGCCTGCACCAGGGCGTTGTCGTCGTCATAGCGTTTAAGCTGTAGAAAATTGAGGAGCCGGTCGCTCACCGACGGAAAATATGTCCCGATATGGCGTGCAGCGTTTTCGTCAGATATACCTGATGAAATGTGGAACAAATACAATACGGGTTTTGCAATGAATTTATATGCCAAAAAAAGGGCTAGTACAAGAAATCCGAAGAAGAAAAAGCCTCTTCCGAAAGAATTCAGGCGGGCAAAAAACTCAAGAGAGGTAATAGCGATATATACACCCAGCAGCAAGGCAAGGGTAATAATGCTCCCTTTAATTAGTAGATTTACATAAAATTTCTTTTTAAAATCCCTGATTTGTGAATAAACCTGCTTTTCTTCCATCTTCAGTCCCGAATAGCCTATAAATATACTTATTAATAGCAGTAACCCTGATGCAGGGTATAAAATAAATCATTTTATCCTGTAATATAAAACGTAAACAGGGCTGTAGTGTTTTCTTCTGGAAAATGGGTTGGGTTTGTAGTGGTGCTTAATATCAGGTTCAGCCTACGTCGAGCCCCATTAATTGAAGAAATCTTCGTTAGAAATCAAATTGTCACCATCTTCTGATTTTTCATAAGAAGCCATCAGTTCTGCTTTCTGACCATTGGTTAGCGTTGCCCACAGTTCGCCTGTTTTGAGATGTTCCCGTGTATTCAGGAAATTATATGATCAAGCGCTATTGTTGACACGATCTACGTAGATCAGTACGCTTGTAAAAATTCAGAAGCGGATGTCAAAATCTATTTCAAAGTATTCAAGCACTTGTATTTTGAGTAACTTTTCCTGTTCTAGCAGGTTAAAACTGGGTAATTTTTTGATTAATCTCCAGTGGGGCCATCCTTCCTCATCAAGACCTTCCAGCTCATAAAATCCGGAGTAACTGAGTACTTTGCATATGGCAATATGCATCAGGTCCTGCTTCTCTTCTTTCGAAAACGATCGTTTTCCTTGTCCCAACTCCTGGGCGCCTATCAGAAAAAGTACGGCATTGAGGTCGCCGGGTTTTTTCCCGATGATCTTTTCAAGATGCAGAAGAAGTGCATTCCACGAGCGTTCTAATGTTAAATCCCGCTTATACATGTATCATGAATTGATATTAATCTGCAGGCTCAAGTTCCTCCCAGTATTCAACGGCTTTTCGCAGGTGGGGATCACAATGGTGCCTCCGATCAGACTGGCAATTGCAAATACTTCGTACACTTCGTCATTGGTCAGTCCCTCATCCCTGCATTTTCCCAAATGATATTTAATACAGTCGTCGCATCGCAATACCATCGAGTAGGCCAGTCCGAGCATTTCTTTCGTTTTTACAGATAAAGTTCCATCTGAAAATGTATTGGTGTAAAGGTTAAATATTCTTTTTATTATCTTATTGTTGGAAGAAAGAATTTTTTTATTCATTTTTTCCCTGTAGGTGTTAAATGTTTTTTCTGAATTCATTTTTTTTCTGAATTTAGCATGAAAAGTAAATATAATTAAATCATTCAATCATTTCTAAACGGAAACCCGAATGAAGGCCCTGTACGATTTTTTTTCACTGATTTACCCGGTTAATTGTCCGGCCTGTGGTAAAGCCATTGCTAAAGGTGAAACACTGTTGTGCACCATATGCCGGTATGAACTTCCTGAAACCGGGTATCATAAGGTGTCGCAGAATCCTGTTGTCCGGAAATTTTATGGCAGAATAAAGTTCGAATTTGCGTTTTCGTATCTCCATTTTCATAAAAGCGGTATCGTGCAAGCGATATTGCATCAGTTCAAATACCGCAACCAACCGGAAATCGGCGAAAAACTTGGCGAATGGTTTGCCCTTGACCTGCTTGATTCATTTTCGCCTGTTCCCTGGGATGTCATCATTCCGATACCGCTTCATCGTTCGAAAGAAAAGAAAAGGGGATACAATCAAAGCAATTACTTTGCTGCCGGCCTGTCGGGGATTCTGGACATTCCCTGGTCTGGTAAAGCGGTGATCCGGACAACAAAAAGTGAAACACAGACACATAAATCAAAAATGGAGCGTTGGAAGAATGTAAAGGACATCTTTCAGGCATCGGATGCCTTGCTCATAAACAATAAGCACATTCTTCTGGTTGATGACGTGATCACGACCGGGGCTACACTTGAATCTTGCGGACAAATGCTGCTGGATGCGGGTGCTGCGAAGGTAAGCGTTGCTACCCTGGCCACTGCCCGGTGAGTATGCCGATAGCGAAATTATACACTAAATGCTGAGGACGGGGCAATCATTTGCTGATTTGTTGTATTTGTGTAAGCGGACGGATGCGCAAACAATAGATATTGCGAATCATGAAGTATTCACCGAATTAAACAGTAAAAAAGCCCTGCAGGGGTTATTTCCTGTAAGGCTTTTGAAATGTATGACTACTAAAATCTAATAATTTGATCCCGCACGGATCATGGCGCACCTGAAGCCAATGGTGGCGGTGGCAGAATCTTCATCGAGGAAGCGACGTGTACCCGGCGACAGCCAGTAGGCTACATCTTTCCAGCTTCCGCCCTTATATACCCTCGACCGGTTGTTTATCAATTGGTTATCCTGATTGTAATTGTCCTGTTTATCCAGAAAATCATTTCTTCTTACCGGATTCAGGTCTTCCATATCCTGGTATGACAACGGACGGTACAGGTCAAGCACCCACTCATTCACATTTCCTGACATGTTGTAAAGGCCAAAATCATTCGGTGGATTTGCGTAAATGTAGGAGGTGATCATGGCTCCGTCGTTTAGCTTGCCGGCAATACCTGCATAGTCACCGCGTCCTCTTTTGAAATTGGCAAGGAAATACCCCATTTCACGGCCATAGGGATTTCTTAGCGAATGTCCGTCCCACGGATATATCCGCTGGTGTGTCTGGTTTTCATCAAGCCATTGGGTACCGATCAGCGCCTGTGCGGCATAAGCCCACTCCGCTTCGGTTGGCAGCCGGTAGTTAGGAAGCACAACGCCTGATTCGAGGGGTGCATTGTACAGCGGCCTAGCCACCATGGAGCCTTCCGGACCGGCAACCAGCACCGTATCAATGTCGCCTTCTTCCGGCACATAGTCTCCGCTTTCGATGGCATTTTTAACCAGCGCCTGGTTGACGGCATAGGTTCTCCATTCTGAATAAGCAACGGCCTGCCTCCAGCTTACACCCACTACCGGAAAATACCGGAATCCGGGATACCGGAGGTAATGGGCCACATACGGATCGTTATAGGCAAGCTCTCTTGCCCATACTTTTTCATCCAGAACGACATTGGCATCGATGTAATCCTGGGAAGAATCCAGGCTATAAAATTCGTATTCGAGCCAGTGGATGTTTGCGATTTCTGTTTCATCCATATAAAAGGAAGCCACCGTAACCGTCCGCTCAATATTATCGTTACGATGCAGCACATCTTCTTCAAAAGAGCCCAGCACCACACGCCCGCCTTCAATAAATACCGTATTCGGAGCCGGAGGCTGCCCTTCGAAGTCCCTTACCTGAAAGGAAGTATCCTCATTATAGGCAATTCCGGTGGTGGTACTTAAATTACCGGGATTAATACTTGTTGGCCTTCCGCCTCTTCCACACGAAGAAAGTAAAACGGATCCACCCGCCAATAACAAAACAAAGCTAATAAATCTCACCCTGTGTGACATATTTGAGTATAATTTTATATTAAAGTAAACCTTTTACCGGCACAATATACCGAAATTAAAAAGGCAAAATAGTACATCTAATCAATAAATGTAATTATTCACCCAATTAAAATGAGTTGTTGAGGTAAATTCAACCATTTAATTCTTTTAAACCCGCAAAACTAATAACTCAGAATCACAAACAATATTTTATAAACATCTGAAAAAACTTCACAAACCTGCGGACACTTTAACCCGTATTATCCGATGGCAGAGCGAATTCTATTCACGAGCCACTTGGCAATGATATTGCTTCCGGGTTTGGCTGGGAGGATGTTATGCTTTATAAATTAGGATTTGCTTTCTGATATCATACGTAATTGATGGTATCCAAACAGCCCGGAAGAATCATTTCGGCTTTTTCCTTGTAAATTTAATCAATAATATGGTGTAAACACTCCTTTTATGCGCCGTGCATTGGATATACAACATCTCAAGCATATTTATGACCACATCGCCGGACATTATGATCTTCAGCATGCATTTTTTACGGCAGGATCTGATCATCGTGGAAGAAAAATTATTGTAGATCAAACAGTAAAACCAGGCGATCATGTGCTGGATTGCGGGGCAGGTACGGGATCCACAGCGTTCCTTGCTTCAAAAAAGATTGCTCCTGGAGGCAGAGTGACCCTTTTCGACCTGAGTGGCGGCTTACTGAATGTTGCAAAAAAGAAGGCGGAAAAGGCAGGCATTAATGCGATAATGGATTTTCAGACCGGCGATATGCATGCATTGCCTTTTTCGGATAATCAGTTTGATGTCGTGCTGTCAACATACAGCCTTTGCCCGTTGTATGATCCGACACACGGAGCAATGGAAATCTACCGTGTTGTGAAACCAGGTGGACTTATAGGAATTTGCCACTCAACCGAACCTGCGTCAAAATTCACCGCATGGCTGGCACAGAAGATTGAAAATGTAGTCTGGCTTCTGCCTTATATTTCATTGGGGTGCAGGTCGGTATCGGTGCTTCCCGCCCTGGAGCAGGCCGGCGCTCAAGTAGTATTTAAGAAACGGATTGGCGTTCCGTTATGGCCGTTTCTTTTATTTGTGGTTAAAAAAACAGACAATCGATAATGGTGACATTTTTTCGACACATAAAAACAACCATAGTTTTGATACTAATCATAGGTTTGGGTAATCAGGTGGGGTGTAGTTAAAATTCTCGAACGAACGTTTGTTGTAATCATAAATTTTCCTTTTTCACAGGGAGCGTAGCGACCGAAGAATCTCATCAATGTTACCGTCATTCTGGTAACGAAGTGAAGGATCTCACGAATAGTTCCATTCTTTATTTTAAGACTCTTCCTGCCTGACTAACGTTAATCTCTTCATAATGAGATTCTTCACCCTGATGTATATATATCGTGACACTGAGAAAGGGCTTGGAATAATGAGACTTGCATGTCCTGAACAATACAACCGGTCATGCTGATGTGATATCCATGGCAGTCATGACCTCGTGTGCCTCTTCAATACTTACAACCTCATCAATCGTGAGGATGAGCTTGTTTTTTGCTTCCTTCATTCTGCAGCAGCGGGGATTTTGCTGAATGAACTTTAAAATGCCTCCAAAAACTTCTGAATTGAAATAGGCTTCATCGCCTGGTGAAACAAAATAACATTTCATGGTTTCATTTTTCAAGACAACTTTTTCATAACCAAGTAACTGCGCTTTCCATCTCAGCCGTGTCGTTTCAATCAATGCTTCGACCGTATCAGGTACAGGCCCGAAACGGTCGGTGATATTGTTTCGGAAAGTGGTCAACGATGCTTCATTTTCAATATTATCAAGTTCGTTATAAAGATGCAGTCTCTCTGAAATATTGCTGATATAATCTTCGGGGATGAGAATTTCAAGGTCTGTTTCGATGGTACAGTCACGAGAAAGATGCTTCACAGTATTGGTCAGATCAGCGGCAAATAAGTCTCTAAACTCCGTTTCTTTCAGTTCTTGCACAGCTTCGTCCAGAATTTTGTGGTACATATCAAAACCCAGGTCGTTGATAAAACCACTTTGCTCCGAACCGAGCAGATTACCGGCTCCCCTGATATCAAGGTCGCGCATAGCCACTTTAAATCCATCACCAAGTTCAGAAAATTCTTCCAGAGCCTGTAGCCGCATTCGTGAATCGGCGGAAACATATATGAGCGAAGGGGTGAGCAGATAGCAAAAAGCTTTACGGTTCGACCGGCCCACCCTGCCTCTCATCTGGTGCAGGTCGGAAAGCCCGAACTTATGGGCATGGTTTATTATAATGGTGTTTGCGTTGGGAATGTCAAGTCCGGATTCTATAATGTTGGTAGATATAAGAATATCAATTTCGCCTTCGATAAACCGGATCATGGTTTTTTCGAGTCTGTTGCCTGCCATCTGGCCATGGGCCACGGCAATGCGGGCATCGGGTACAAGTTTAAGTACTATATTGGCAACTTCTTCTATATCGCGAATATGGTTGTGTACAAAAAACACTTGTCCGCCTCTCTTCAGCTCGAAGCTTATCGCATCACGAATCAGAACCTGGTTGAAAGTATGTATTTCAGTGGTTACCGGCTGCCGGTTTGGTGGAGCTGTGAAGATCGTGCTCAGGTCCCGGGCTCCCATTAGCGAAAAATGAAGGGTCCGTGGAATGGGTGTAGCGGTCAGAGTCAGCACATCAACATTCACTTTCATTTCCTTGAGTCGTTCCTTCACCTTCACACCGAATTTTTGTTCTTCGTCTATTACCAGCAGCCCGAGGTCTTTAAATTTCACGTCCTTGTTGACGATCCGGTGTGTGCCTATCAGGATATCCACGGTCCGGTTTTCGACCTCTTTCAGTATTTCTTTGATTTCTTTTGCAGTTTTGAAACGGTTTATGTACTCGACTTTAACCGGAAACTCCGCAAGTCTTTCACTGAAAGTGCGGTAGTGCTGCATGGCCAGAATTGTGGTTGGTACAAGTACCGCCACTTGTTTACCTTCGGCTACCGCTTTAAATGCCGCACGAATGGCAACCTCTGTTTTTCCAAAACCAACATCACCGCATACAAGGCGGTCCATCGGGTGGGGTTGTTCCATATCGGCCTTCACATCCTCTGTGGCTTTGGCCTGGTCAAATGTGTCTTCATAAATAAATGAGGCTTCAAGCTCGACCTGTAGAAAACTATCGGGCGAATATGCGTAACCCGGTGTGCTTTTACGTTTTGCATATAACCGGATCAGGTCGGAGGCAATGTCGAGGACTTTTCTTTTCACACGCTTTTTTTTGTTTTCCCATTCCTGTGATCCCAACTTATTAATAGCAGGGGGTACGCCTTCCTTGCCCGAATATTTGGAAATTTTATGAAGCGAATGGATGCTTACATACAGCAGGTCATCATCACGGTAAATCAGACGTATGGCTTCCTGTTTTTTACCTCCCACATCCACTTTTTCCAAACCTGCAAACCGGCCAATACCATGATCGATGTGCGTGACGTAATCGCCGGGGTGAAGCGTCTGGAGCTCTTTAAGCGTGAGGGCTTTTGATTTGGTGTATTTTTCCCGGAGCTTGTAACGATGAAACCGCTCAAAAATCTCATGATCGGTATAACAGGCGATCTTTTCGTTTTGGTCGATAAACCCTTTCCTTAAGCCGATATTAAGTCCATGGTATTTAACAAGCGGGTCTATTTCGTCGAATATCTCACGAAAACGCGTTAACTGCCGGTTTTGTTCGGCTACAAGAAAAAGCGAAATACCCGCAGTCTGCTTTTCGTCAAGGTCTTGCGTAAGCAACTCAAAATTCTTGTTGAAGGCCGGCTGGGGAGAAGAATTAAATGTAAAGGATTTATCTGCTTTGAGATAAAAACGGTTGCCGAATTCAATACGTACGAGGTTGTTAAGTTTAGCAGAAAATGATGTTCCATTTTCAAAAAGCATTTCCGGTTTTAAGATCACCCGGGTGCCGCCGCTTTTTTCGAGGATCAAATCAAATTGTTCTGTAGCTTTTTCAAAATGTAAATCCAGGTAATCAAGAAGATGCCGGTAATCCCTGAACCAAATTTTAGTGTTGTTTGGAAGAAAATCAATAAAAGATTGTCGCGATTCTTCGATAAGACGTGTCTGTACGTTAGGAATGATGTTAATCTGACGAAGATTTTCGACGGACAGTTGTGAAGCCGGATCGAAAGTACGGATGCGCTCGATTTCATCGCCGAAGAGTTCAAGCCGGTAAGGCAACTCATTGGCAAACGAAAACACATCGATAATACCCCCCCTGACGGCAAACTGACCGGCTTCATAGACGAAGTCTGTTTGCTCAAAGCCGTATGAAACCAGTATTTCGATCAGAAAGGCGATATCCACTTTTTCCCCGGTTCTTGCTGTGAACGTGTTTTCGCGCAAACTTCTTTTATTGATCACCTTTTCGGTGAGGGCTTCGGGGTAGGTTACAATCAGTTCTCCATTCGATAATTTATTGTTTATGCGGTTGAGAATCTCGGCTCGCATCAGGATATTCGCATTATCAGTTTCTTCGAAAGTGTAAGGCTTCTTGTAGGAGGATGGGAAAAAAAGAACTTTCTTATCAGGGAGCAGGTTTTGAAGGTCGTTTTGAAAATATGCAGCCTCTTCTTTATCATACATAATGAAAAGAAAAGGCTGGTGATTTAACTGGTATAAAGCAGCGGCAATTACCGCATCGAGGCTGCCGGAAAGCCCCCTGAATGCTACGCAGAGGTTTTCATTCGGTTTTATACATGCTGCAAGCGTCTGCACAAAACCGCTTTTTTGGTAGATTTGTAGAAAGTCCTTGATTTTCACGTTTACCTGTTGCCGAAAAAAGCAGGTTGCAAAAATAAGGAATAGGGGATTTATAGTTACGGGTTGGGGTAGCTATGTTAATATTTAAATCTCAACAGTATCGTTTTTTTGATTGTTCAGCGTAATTTATACGGCCCTTTTAATGAGAAGACCGGAGAGAATTTTTCAATTCGTATTGAAAATTGTTATAACGGATAAATTTATCGATCCGGAAAAAGCAATAATATTGAGTTATAAGAATTATTAAAACAGCAATACTGGCAGCGATCGATGTGGTGGTGCTTCCATACTGCTCCACCAAAACGGACGAACAGACCAGGGAAGCATCCGAAAGCATCGAGCTGATCCAACACGAAATTATCCTTTACTGGAGCAATTCGTGCGATAATTGTGCGGTATTCAGAGCCGGACTTGATTCGGCAGGCATAACGTATGCGTTTTATGATGTGGAGCAAAATGAAAACTATGCAAATGAAATGCTGGCGAAAGCACATTCGGTTAACTATTATGATTATATCCAGTTCCCGGTGGTAGTTGTTGGCGACAACATTTTTATTGACCCGCCGCTCAATAAAGTGCTTGCCCTTTTGCAGTAAGGTTCTCGATCGACTTACGTATCGCCTGAAATAGTTGTGTTCCTGAACAAATTTACCATCCCCTGAATTTCGGAGGTGTAATTCCATTTAACCTCAGATACACAATACATTGTGCCCGGTGATGCGTGGTATGATCTTTCATCAGGTAGAAAATACGCTCTTTTTTAAATACATCGCCTGTAAAGAGCGTCACGGTTTCTTTCACCTGTTTATCTGTGACCGTATCCAGTGTTACCTTTACATAATCAAAAGCCGTAATTAGTGTTTCAATAATGGCTTTTTTATCCATCGTATCCGAAGTGGGTTTAAATGGATTGGCGGTCACCTTCACAAATCGGGAATTGAGGGAGTAGAGGTTGCCGGCAATGTGCTGCATTTGTTCTCCGAAGGACATTGCATCAGGTGCAGGCCTGTAATCGTATTTTTTTTCAGGCATGGCCCGGGCCACTTCAAGAGTGTATGCCCGCACGCGATTCCACATGGGGGTAAACTCCTCTCTGAACATTGTGTTTTGTGCTGTTAAATGGGTAGTAATGATAAGGAACATGCCGGTTATCGGAATAATACGTGGCCACTTTTTCACTCTTAAAGGCATTAGGTTTAATTTGCAATGAAAATTACAGGATTTTATTTCATTTCTTGCCGACATTAGGGAAATTAGCAGTTCACATTAACATGTAAATAAATTAAAATGGGATTTTTAGTACTCATATTGGTACTTGTTCTTTTCGTACTGGCCATCATTTCGCCCATCATTTTTCCTAACACAAAAACCAGTAAGCACGAAAAAGACTGGGATGTATAGGTAACCACACTGATCTGAGGGTATTCAGCGTGTTATCAGAGAGACAATATTTCCTGTTCTCCTGATTATAATTCCTGACCGGTTTTTTTAAATCAAGCCATCCTGCGCAAAAATGTCTTAACAGTTCAGTAAACATTGGAAGTACAACAAGAAGCGACATTTTTGAAGGCCAGCCTACCCGCAAACCCTCAATATGTCCACCCTGACCGTGGACGACCCACCGCGCATATTTTATAAGCATCATCAGTTAATATTATGTGGTTTGCTTTTAAACAATTTTCTAGGTAATCCTAAATCAAATTCTTGCCTGGAAGGTGTAAAGGTCATAATAGCGGCCTTTTCTATTTATCAAGTCATCATGTGTGCCTCTTTCCACGATCCGGCCGTTTTCTATCACCAGTATCTGATCTGCCTGACGAATGGTACTCAACCTGTGTGCGATCACCAGTGTAGTGCGGCCTTTCATAAGGTGGCTTAGGCTCTCCTGGATGAAGGCCTCGCTTTCGGTATCCAGGTTTGAAGTGGCCTCGTCGAGCAGCAGGATTACCGGATCGGACAGAATGGCGCGTGCAATGGTCACACGCTGGCGCTGCCCGCCGGAAAGCTTGACGCCACGTTCACCAATCAGAGTATCCAGCCCGTCTTCAAATCTGTCGGTAAATTCTTTTACATGTGCGGCTGCCACGGCGTGCAGCAACTGTTCTTCCGTTGCAGCAGGCCTGGGAAACAGAATGTTTTCCCGGATGGTACCTTCGAAAAGAAAATCGTCCTGCAATACTACTCCCAATTTACTGCGGTAGCTATCTAGCGTCACTTTTGACAAATCCATCCCATCTATAGTAATGGATCCGGAGTCGGGAATCTGAAACGAAGCTGTTAACCCGGCGATGGTGGATTTTCCGGATCCTGAGCTACCAACCAGTGCGGTAACTGACCCCGGTGGTGCGTGAAAACTTACATCATGCAACACACCCTTGCCGCTATTGTACCCAAAGGACACATTAGCAAAAGAAAGATCACCTTTTATATTATCCATAACGATCGTTCGTTCGACACTTTGACTTTCTGCGGGTATGTTCATAATCTCCTCGGTACGATCCAGGCCGGCAAAGGCTTCGGTGATCTGGCTGCCGATGTTGCTCATTTGCACTATAGGTGCTATCAGAAAACCCAGATACAGTGTGAATGCAAAGAAATCTCCAAAAGTAAGTTCTCCAAGCATGATCAAATACCCTCCGATACCCATAATGCCTACACTGGCAAGACCCAGTAAAAGTGTGGCTGCGCTTGTAACAAGACTTGTGGTAGTCAATGATTTTTTTACATTTTCAAATAAGCGTTCAACACCTTTTTCAAACGTTTTTATTTCCTGGTCTTCGGCATTAAATCCTTTTATCACCCTAATACCGTTAAGTGATTCGGTAAGCCGGCCGGTTACCTCCGCATTGATCTCACTTCTTTTCCTGAAAATGGGCCGGATGATGGAGAATGCTTTCAGTGAAATCAGGCCGAAAACGATCAATGGAACCATAACGTACAATGTCATCTGGGGACTGATTCTGATGAGGAGCATAAAAGCCACTACTGAGGTGAGTACACCCCCAAACAACTGTACAAGTCCCGTACCAACCAGATTGCGGACGCCTTCTACATCCGTCATGATACGCGAAACCAGTTCACCGCTTTTGGAATTGTCGAAAAATTTAATTGGTAGCTGAATGATATGTTGCTGTACCTTGGATCTTAACCGGGCTATGAGATGCTGTGCTTCAACGCTAAGCAGTTTGGTAAGAATATAAGAAGTAGAGGACTGAATGACCAACGCCACCGAGACGGCAATAAGCAATAGTTTAAGCATTTCCATGTCTTTGTTGCCTATTACATCGTCGATGAGGATCTTGCTGGCGCCCGGCAGCACAAGACCGGAAAGGCGGTTAATAATTATTAGACCCAATCCAACAAGCAACAGTTTTCTTCGTGGCCAGATTATGGTTTTAAAAACCCTGGCCATGGTGATTCGTTTTTTAGGATTCTTTTTTTGGTCTGCCATGAAATGTTGGTAATTGGTAAGCCGGCAAATTTAGTGTATTGCGCTTCAAATATCGGTATAACAATTTAAACCTCTATCTTATAGGTATAAGACGATAAATGAGCACCAATATTCTATCATCCGTCTGTTTTAATATGCTAAGTTGTTACACAGAGGCCCACAGTGTGTGCCACAGCTGTGCACGTATCATACTATTGTGTGTTACGTTCGCGTAATCTGAAGCTACTTTTTCTTACTGCACATTCAGCAAGCCTCTTCTTTCAAGCAGGGGTTCAATTTCGGGTTCCCGGCCCCGGAATTCCACATAGAGTTCCATTCCGGGTTTGGATCCCCCCTGACTCAGCAAATGTCTGTATTTACGCGCAGTTTCCTGGTCGAAAAGGCTGGTTTCCTTAAACGCCTGAAAGGCGTCTGCGTCCAGCACTTCCGACCACATGTAGCTGTAATAGCCGGCCGAATAGCTTGGATCTCCTCCAAATATATGGTTGAAGTAGGTGCTGCGATAACGTGGTATGATTTCATTGATCAGGCCGATGCGCTCCATTTCTTCATTTTCGAAAGCCGTTGCATCCTGTGGCGTCGTATCGGTGCGTGTGTGCCAGGCCAAATCCAGATAGGACGCAGCCATGTATTCTACCGTAGCAAATCCCTGGTTGAAGGTGCCGGCTGCTTTGAGTTTGCTGATCATTTCTTCCGGAAATACTTCTCCGGTTTTATAATGTCTGGCATACAAATTCAGCACTTCCGGTTCGCTCATCCAGTTTTCCATCACCTGCGAAGGAAACTCAACAAAATCGCGGGGCACACTGGTACCTGAAAGCGACTCATAAATTACGTTTGAAAGCAACCCATGCAACGCATGTCCAAATTCATGGAATAGCGTTTGAGCCTCGGTGAAGGAAAGCAAAGAAGGAGCGTCATCTGTGGGAGGCGGAAAATTGAAGTTAGTGGTTACGATGGGCGTAATTTCACCATCGAGCTTCGACTGTGAGCGAAGGGAGTTCATCCATGCACCGCCCCGTTTACTTTCGCGCGTAAAAAAGTCCATGTAAATAACACCAAGATGCGATCCATCTGCTTCTTTTACTTCAAAAACCTGCTGATCCGGATGCCACACAGGCATATCTGTAAGTTCTGTAAATGTCAGCCCAAACAGTTTTTCGGCAAGCATAAAGGTGCCTTCACGCACGGCGCTGAATTCAAAGTATGGCCGCAATGCATCTTCGTCCAGGTCGTAACGTGCTTTTCGGACCTTTTCAACGTAATGCCGCCAGTCCCAGCCCATCAGGTCTCCTTCTACCCCCTCATCATGCATCATTTGCTGAAGCGCATCCCTTTCTGATTTCGAAACGTGCAAGGCCGGAGTCCAGATTTTGTCGAGTAATTCATAAACCCGTTCGGGATTTTCGGCCATGTTGTCTGAAAGGATGTAATGGGCATGTGATTCATACCCCATCAGTTGCGCACGTTCCACCCGCAGGATAGCCATTTCGGAGAGGATGGCATTGTTATCGTTTTCGTTGTTGTTATCGCCCCGCAGGGCATAACCCATGAAAAGCTGTTTGCGGAATTCCCGGTTTGGCGAATACTGAAGAAATGGGTTTAAACTCGGGCGTGCCAATGTGAATACCCAGCTACCGGCGTGACCTTCCTTTTCTGCAGCCTTTGCAGCCGCTGCCACCAGGCTTTCGGGCAGATTACCCAGGTCTTCACGGTTGGTTACAACGAGTTTGAAATCGTTGGTTTCGGCCAGCAGGTTCTGGTTAAATTGCTGGGCCAGTTCCGCCAACCGGCTGTTTATCTCACGCAACCGCTTCTGGGAATCTTCATCGAGATTCACCCCTGCCCGCACAAATCCTTTGTGTGTTTCTTCCAGCAACCGGAGTTGTTCGTCGGTCAGGTCCAACGCATCCCGCTGGTCATAGACGGCTTTTACCCGGGCAAAAAGGTCTTTATTAAGGTTGATGTCATCCCGGTGTGCCGATAACTCAGGAGCCATGATCTTTGCTATTTCCCTTATTGAATCATTGGAGTGCGCCGAGTTGATGGCGAAAAATACCCGTGAAACCCTGCTCAGATCTTTTCCGCTTCTTTCCAGCGCTTCGATGGTATTTTCAAATGCCGGTGATGATGCATCGTTGGTAATATTTGCAATTTCAGATTTGTGTGTAGTTATTGCCGTACGAAAGGCAGGCAGATAATCTTCGTCGCCAATAAGATCAAAGGGAGGTACGCCAAATGGTGTATCCCATTCCGCCAGCAACGGATTATCATTACTTGGCATGGTATCACTTTGCGGCTGACAACCGGCGAAGGCCATCCCGGCGGCAAAAAAAGCAGAAGTATATATTTTCATCATCGTTCAACAATTTTGTGTATTTATATACAATATTACTACCTGCAGACCAGAAATATACGTTTTTGTTGTGTGCTAATAAACGATCTTGATAAAATGAGTGCGTGCTCACATGTCAGACTGCACTAAAGGTAAATATTTTGCACAAAACTCAGTAGATAGCCACTTGCACGCATTCATTTTGATCTATTGTGTGTGCCTTGAATGGTGAATATATTAAAGTTCTTTGAGCAATTAAAGAAAGTCCGGAGGGTGTAAGCCTGCCAGCCGCAGGCAGGGAACACCTCCGCCCTGATGAACATCCGTTCGGACGGGGATTTTTAATTTCAGATCTGCATTATTGATGTAGATCTTAACTTGAATCCATTTCGGATTTTGGGTCAGGATCCATTAGAATAACATTAACGTTACTCAAACCTTATCTTTTTTATCTCCACTGCATTATCCGTTTTAACAGACAATAAATAAATTCCTTTTTGAGAGATGCTACTGACATCAATAGTTACAAGATTTGAACTGAAATTCTCCCTGTAAACCGTTTGTCCAAGCATATTAATAATTACGACTTCCTTAATGGATTGATTGCCTTCAATAAATAAAACATTCCTCGCTGGGTTGGGATAAACGTTAAAGGAATAGCGGCTGTAAATGGAACCTTCTATACCGGTAACGAGGCCAGGATATGGTGGTTTATAACGTTCACAATTCTGTGCCACTCCAGGTATATTATTGTCGAGCCATATTGAGCGGTCTTCGATCCAACCTTTCATATAATCCATCACTTCATCATGGCTTGATGACGCTGCATAAAACCAGGAGTTTGGCCATACATAAATACCCATAACAGGCCATCTCTGGAAATTACGTGCTCGTGCACCTGATAAATAATTCACCATCGAATCCAGGTAGGCATTAATTGAATCAGTATGTAAGGCAGTTAGCCTGAGCTCCTCCCATCTGCATCTTAATGCATTGATGAAATCCGTATCCTGCAACATGGCGTCCCACCAGAAAGGGCTGCTTCCGACACACTGGTAGTATTCCCAACCGGTGACGTCATCACCGCCGCAGTAGTCGGCATTGCCAAAAGAAAGGTTGAAATCCCATAACGGACCCGCCTTTATTTTACCACCTCTGCTGGCTCTGTCTTTATGAAAATATGTGCTGAGCCTATACGCATCTACATTCTTGCTCAATTCGTTCAGTATGAAATTATCTACGAAAGACCTGAGGTCTATGTAATCAAGGTAATGTTTTCCTTTAGAGTTTCTGAATGTTTGTGAGGCAATTGCATCTTCAAAATCATTCATATAATTTTTTATATACGCTTTTTGTTGAGGCTGAATATTACGTTGATCAGGATAAAAAAACTGGAAATAAATTTTAAGATCTGAACTATACGCATTGTATTTGGATAACCACCCATCATCTTCGCCTTTGTCTATTCTAAAAATGTACCCTCCGGTTAGTTGATCACCTGAAGTATCCTCAAGATTCAATTTTGCTATATCAACCCGGTCGCTGTCGCGTTTTATTCTCTCCATGACCACATAAATGCCTTTATAATCGTCGTTAATAACCAGCTCAACAAATCTTGTTCTGCTTGAATAATGCCTCAGATCGTGGGCCAGTTTCATTGCCAGGACATTGTTAAACAGCGATTTGTCCGAGTACGGTCCATGCAGGACAAAATCTTCTTCTTTCGGAAAGTTCAAAAAGCTTGTGTCCATATCATTCCCGGCGGAATCCCACATTTCGAAGCCATAAGACTTTTTAGCAAAATCCAGGGAGGATTCTCCCCTGAATTCTATTCCACAAACGCCGTAATACTCATTGTAGGGATCTGATAAATAATTAGTGACTCCGGGACCATTGTAAATTATGCCAATATCAGCAGTAACCTTAGGTTCGTCTACAATTGCCTGTCCATTGGTGCTAATTACTATGATGGGTAAATTGGATGAAGTAAATTCCAAGGGGGGCGTAAACCACCAGGGAATTGCATTGTAACTCGAGGATATATTAATAATTCCGACGGATAAAACAGGTATTGCCGTGAGATCAGATGAAGTTAGGCTCTGGTTATGTATTTGAACAGCAAGTACATTATCTCCTTGATTTAACAAGGCCGGGATTGGTGCCTTGTCAACTGTAAAACTTTCTGGCGCCAATCCGCGGTAAAGTAAGGCCTCATGCAGTCCATCACTGGCCTGATTAAATAATGGAGGTTGGCCGGAAATATTTGCCCGGGCTATTTCTGTACCATTCAGATAGGCAACAAAAGCATCGTCGTAATCCATGCTAAGAACCAATTTTCCGATTGCCGCTGTATCAACGATGTTAAATTGTATTCGTATGTAAACACTGAGTGTTGTTGAAATTATTGTATTATCGTCTCCATCTCCATATCCGAATCCGGAATTACCAATATCCCATGAAGAATCATCAAAGTCTAAATCCTTCCATGTCGTACCTGGTTCGCTTGTTGGAACCAGATACTTCCACGTATCTCCATGCTGTATAACGGTTTCCCAATGGTCAATGGTTTGGGGAAATAACTGTAAAGGGGAAATAATTGAGGAAATTAGAATAAGTAGAAAGAGATACTTCATATACCACGTATCAGGCCATTCATCATTCATAATGTAAATATAAACGGATTATTTGGGAGCAGTACCTGCGTTTGGGCTTTCTTGTGCCCATTTCACAATCCATCCAGAGTCATATTGACAACCCTCTACCGGCCGCCTGCCGAAGTGGGGCAGGCAGGTTTTAGCTGATGTATATGCTGGTTTTCTTTTAATTGACAGCTATTTCTTTCGGATTTGGCCCATATTGATTATCCCCTGGATTGCTGTCGGTAACCAATAAAACTAAAAGCCAAATTCCACCAATCAATGGAATTAAAGAAATTAAAATCATCCAACCGCTTTTCCCAATATCGTGAAGTCTTCTAACTGCGACAGCTAAACTTGGTAGAATTATAGCTAATAAATAAATTCCATACAAAGGACCGTAGCCAATTCCTTCCATTGCAATTCCAAGAACATTGTCAAGAATCATTGCTATGACTGAAAAAATCATATTGAATAAAACAAACATCCAATATTCTTTTCTTCTTGCCCGACCAATAAAGTCAGCATACTGTTTCAAAACTTTTAAATACCAATTCATAATTATTCTCCTTATTATTTCTCCTACTCGTTTGGCTTTTCGGTTTCGCCCCGTTTATTTGAGTGGGTCTGGTCTCCACTTTTATTTTATGTTAGTCTCATTCAATTTTCAAGAACTGTCAAAATATTTCTTTATTGGTTCTCTAGCCTGTCCATTATATCGTGTCTTTAACTTGCCTATAACAACCCAATATAGAGAATTCCTCGTATTTAACCTATGTCATTAGGGGTAATTTCCATCGTATCAATCGGGTTGGCAATGCTTGTCAGGTTTGTTGTGATTGGGCGCATATTTCTGTTATCCCGGATGAATTATGGACCGGCAATACCTGATGAACAATCGGTTCAGTCAATATTGCCTTCAGATTAGTCAGTTCCAGCCATCATAGCCCGCCATACCTCAGAATCAGGTATGATTCAATGCAGAAAGAAGCCAGACACCCTACAGAAATGACGTAAAAAGGTTAATAAGTTAAAGTTAGGTTGAGATTAATTCTGAGCGTTTAAATGGGCCAGGGCAAACCTGATATCAGCATACGAATATTCATCACCCAAAGCTGCCTTGAGTTCACTTGCCTGCTTTGTTTCTATTTTTTTTGACAGTGACAGTATATTCCTGAGCTTTTCTGCCGGTAAGAAATCGGCAACATCGAGCTCACCTGTGGATACAAAATGACTCAAATGGCCTTCAATAGTGCCTTCTACAAAACCCCGCTCTTTTGCTATTTCTGCCACGCTAAGCCCCTGTTTGTACATCGTAAAAGAAATCTCTTTTGTTGGGGTCTTATCTTTTTGGGATTTTGATGACGCAGGGGTCTTTTTTAAAGGTAAGTAAAGCGCCTGTAATTTATCCTTCGTCAATAACCTGTTTGCAGCCATTTCTGTAACCAGTAATTGCACTTTTTGTATGCCATACATTTTTTGACGAAAAAGGGATTCCAGCTCTTTCACTTCACCCATATAACCTTTTATCCGCTTTCGCTCTCTTAATTTATCCATGTGCCCTTCAACCATTTCCACCAAATCTTCAATTAAAGGCACAAAATAGGTTGAGGCCTTCTGCAGCCGCTCATTCAAATGTGCAAGGTATTCTTCCTTCCCGGTTGATAATATATTATCCAGCTGCCGGTTAAATTTATCTCCTACTTCCTTTAGTGTAAAAGCCTTGTTGATCAGGTTTTCTGTCCATTTCAGGTATTGCTGTTTGGAGGACCTGGATTCGCCTTTACGTAAACTTGCTTTGTGCCAGGACAAATCGCTCATAAGAGAGCTAAAATTGAATACGCCGGTTACATAGGCTTTAATAAACCGCTTACGTTCTGCTGAAATATTTTCTTTGAGGATTTCATAGGTGGTTTTCTGGTTATTAAAGTCGGTAATAGCGTGATCTTGCCTAAACACCGATGGGTTTATTGGCGTTGAAAACACGAGCCCATCCAATGACCTGAGCCTCGACAAAGCCACATACATCTGCCCCGGAGCAAACACATCGGATAAATCAAGAATGGCCTTATCGAAGGTAAGTCCCTGACTTTTGTGAACCGTAATTGCCCAGGCCAATTGAAGCGGAAACTGTGTAAAAATGCCAATCACCTTTTCTTCAATTTCACCACTTTCTTTATTTAACGAATACCTTATTTTCTCCCAAATTGAGGGCTCAAGGGTTATTTTGGTATTTTCCGGGCCGCATTCAATGACCACCTCATCTTTCGACAAGGATTTTACCCTGCCTATTTTCCCATTATAAAAACGTTTATCCTCACCTGTATCATTTTTTATAAACATTACCTGTGCCCCTGTTTTAAGTTCCAGACGTTTTGCGGCAGGATACATGTTTTCAGGGAAATCACCTGTGATAGCTGCATCAAAAAAACTAGCCTTGCCTTTAAGGTTTTTTAATTTCTCCTTATTTACAATATCAGCTTTGCGGTTGTGGGTGGTTACATGAATAAAACCTTCATCCGCACCGGGTTCGAAATCGGGCCGGTAATACCGGTTAAGCATCTCGATATCCCGGGAAGTTAGTTCATTGTTCCGCAGCCTGTTCAAAACATCAATAAACTGCTGGTCAGACTGCCGGTATATTTTCTCCAGCTCTATATACACAGGCGGGTTATCTTTTAGCGCATTAGCGCCAAAGAAAAACATGCTTTTATAATAAGTTGAAAGTACCTGCCGTTCATAATTTTTAACCACAGGCGGTAATTGGTGTAAATCGCCTATCAACAACAGTTGCACCCCACCAAATGGATCAAATTTGCGTTTACGCACATGCCTGAGTATAACATCGATACAATCCAGCAAATCGGCCCTTAGCATGCTCACCTCATCAATAATGAGCAACTCGAGTTCACGTAGCAGCTTTCTTTTGGTGTTATTCATTTTTAGCTTGGCCAGCACAGATTCAGGGGTGTTTATACGTTCTTCCTGAAAACTATTGAGGGGTAAATTTTGAGGAACAAAAGCCCCAAAGGGCAAATGAAAAAGAGAATGCAAGGTAACCCCACCCGCGTTGATAGCAGCAATACCGGTTGGGGCTGCCACTACCGTATTTTTGTAAGTTTGGCGACGGATGTCCATCAAAAAAGTAGTTTTGCCGGTACCGGCCTTTCCGGTAAGAAATAAATGCCTGTCGGTATTATTTATATACTCAGATGCCAGTTGACCAAATTCGTTTACATGTTGCTCGGTATGGGTTGAAATCATAAAAGAAAAATTTCAGGTTACTACGTTCCCTCTTTCTCTATCGGATATATCTAAAATTAGCACAAGGTGCTCGAAAATGAAAGCATTTACAAGTTGGAAATAGGAAATATGTTAGCTATTGAGGTTGTAATGCTTTAATGATACACAGGCAGTTTTGCAATGCGCCGTAACTTTAATGCAACCCATGCTGAAGCTTCGGCGTAAGCATACGCTGGGTGGTCATACCTACGGTTAGATAAATGTGAGAGGCGCACTACGCTAGTTATTTACTGGCGGAGCTGTCTACTCGATTAGCTGTAGATGCACCTTATTTTAATGGTTCTAATTTTACACTTGAGCCGTCAATAACAGCTTGAAACAGTTCTAAATTTGGGTAATCATTACCGACTATTCCAAAAATTTCCTCTTGATCGCTTTTACTCATTTTGGCACCAAAAATTATTTTCATAATGGATTCTTTGGGTATTCTAATCGTTATATCAGCTTTTGTTAATTCAAAATCCCTCATTTTGAATACTCTGTACTCATCTTCGAATTTCCATTTTCTTAATTTAACATATACCTGTTGAATCCATGACGGGGTTTCTTCATGTTCATTCACAAAAGGTGAAATTGAGGGGAACTTTTCTTCGTAGTGTACAGGGCCACATGAACCAAATACCTCTAAATTATTACTTATAATCTCTGATTCGAATCCAATACAGAATCCCTGGTGATTATTGGCATAAAGTTTCCAAAGCTCTAAATTGCTTGGATTGGCTGTCAACGACAGGACTCCAACCTGTTTGTCAAACTTGTCAAAATAATAGTCTTCAATCTCCCGACATTTTTCAATATCCCTTAGTAACCCCTTTTTATTCCATGTTATTGCGAACTGTCTATGTTGCTGTCTCGTATAATTTGGGTTTTGTATTTTGGATAATTCAAAATAATGTTTTTGGTTTTGTCTGTCTGTAAGTGATTCAAAATCTAAAGGAATGTTATAATCATATTTGTCTTCAAATAATTTTGGGTTTGCTAAATAAAATTCTCCATACAAAATCGTTTTTTATGTCTTTCATTCGTCCATGTACAGTATTTATATAAAATTTCTGGTATCCCTTCATTCATCTAGTTTTGGCGCATTTACAGCCAACTCGTTATAAACGACATTAAAATAAATCAAATCCCAAAGGATATGCCTGGATAAGCGTACTTTTTTTAGATTTGAAGTATGGTTATTGTATCCAGTTTAATACCAGTTACCGCTGTTCTTCTAAAGACCTGGTCAGGATTGATTTTACATCTCCGGTGTGCTTGGTGGATTTCTGTTCGATCAGCATAACCCAGCATTCTTCTTTTGCAAAAGGCCTGTGCCGCACACCTTTCGGGACAATATAAAATTCCCCTTCCTCCAGATGAACGGTTTCATTTTCCATTTCAATAGCAAGCGACCCTTTGTAAATGAAAAACATTTCGTCTTCATCACGATGGTCGTGCCATACAAATTTACCCTTCACTTTGGCAATCTTTACATACTGGTCATTAACAGAGCCTATGATTTTGGGCGACCAGAAATCGGATATTCCTGAAAAAAGTTTTTTTAAATTCTTTTTCTGCATCTGAATTATCGATTCAATATGTCAATCTTCGCGTCTTTAATAGGCTTTCGGTTTTTCACATATTTTTCAAGCCAGTTATCCATCTCCCAAAGCATGTGCATTACCGACTCCCTGGCTGCGTAACCATGGCTTTCGTATGGAAGCATAACAAGTCTTACGGTGCCGCCATGCCCTTTTATCGCGTTGTAAAAGCGCTCGCTTTGCATGGGAAATGTTCCTGAATTATTATCAGCAGCTCCATGGATCATCAGAAACGGTTCGTTGATTTTATCAGCATGCATAAACGGCGACATTTTGAAATACAGGTCCGGCGCTTCCCAGAATGTGCGCTCCTCTGCCTGGAAACCAAACGGCGTAAGTGTACGGTTGTAGGCCCCACTTCGGGCTATTCCGGCGGCAAACAAGTCGGAATGCGCCAGCAGGTTGGCTGTCATAAATGCACCATAGGAATGTCCGCCAATACCAATACGGCCTGGATCGGCAATGCCCATTTCGGTCAGCTTTCTGATCGCCGCTCTGCCATTTTCCACAAGTTGTTCTACAAAGGTGTCATTAGGCTCCGTATCACCTTCGCCGATGACCGGGAAATCGGTACGGTCGAGTACGGCATAGCCTCTGACAACCCAAAACAAGGGAGATCCATAGTTGATGGCAATAAAACGGTGGGGTGAATCCTTCACCTGTCCGGCAGCGCTTGCATCTTTGTATTCCCTCGGGTATGCCCACATAAATACCGGAAGTCGTCCGTCTTTTTCCTTATTGTATCCTGTCGGCAGATATAAGGTTGCATTGAGATCCGTTCCGTCTGCGCGTTTGTAATGGATCTGTTCTTTAGTGACGCCTTTTAAGGAAGCATACGGGTTCGTAAAATGAGTGATCTGTTTCGGATCTGTGTTTTTAAAAATGTTGCGGATGTAGTAGTTGGGATTTTCCTTCGGGCTTTCGATACGTGTCAGAATCTCCCCTTTACTGATATTTATAATATCAATGATACGTTCGTATGTTTCTTTTCCTTTGGCTTGCCAGATGTGTTGCGATTGTCCCGTTTTAGTATCGAAAGCAGCCACAAAAGGTTTATTGCCTTCGGGCGAAAAGCCGGATCCGGTCATATAAAGCGTACGATTGTTTTTTGACTGAAGGAGTACATATTTACCGTATTTGTTTCTTTCCATTGCAAATGATCCGGGAAGCCTGTAGAGGTCTTCCGTGTTGATATCAAATACGAGTTTTAATCCGGTTTCGGGCACGTCCGGATTGATCTGATATACCTTACGGTTTCGCGTATTCCACCAGTAGTCGGCAATCATCGCCAGGTTTGCGTTGCCCCACTGAATAAAGGAAAACCGTTGGGATAATTTAGCGATTTCTCCGGCTTCGGAGTTGAAAGGTGCATCGAGGGTGTAAACGGCATCCCTGTAATCGGCTTCTTCGGCAGGGTTGCCATGATCCAGGGCTTCCACCCAGTACACAGTTGCAGGCTTATCGGCACGCCAACCGAAATTTCGTGGTCCCTGACTGGTAGCCATAAACCCTTTGGGACGCTCTTCTTCCAACGGTGAATCGTAAAGTTCTTTTACCAGGTTTCCGTTAATATCAAGAATCACGGTTTTTCTTGGAAATCTGTAATAAGGCACAAGGTAGGAGAATGGAGTATGTACCATGCTTATCATCAGGTATTTGCCATCAGGTGAAAATGACATGGTGAAAAAGATTTCGGGATCCTTAAAACCGGATACTTTTCCGCTGAGGTCCACTTTCTTCAACACTGACGTTGTCAGGAATGCAAAGTTTTGTTCATCATTCTTATTTTTGAGCAAATCCTGATATGTTCTGGCGGGCGCTTTTTGACCAAGGTTTTCCTGAACAACCGGCCCTGTAGGTGTTTGGTCTTCAGGGACAAGGTCACCCCGGTTTTCAACTGTAAATTTGCAGAGCAATGACTCGGAATCAGGCGTCCATACATACGGATTGCCATAAAAGGCATCATTCAGAACCGGTTTTGTGAGCCGGGTGGCTTTACCGGTTTCTTTATCAGCCACCCAGAGTTCAATCCCGTTTGCCACACTCACCGTGAATGCAAACTTTTTGAAGTCGGGACTCCAGCTAAAATTAGAGATAAGGGGTTTTTCAGATAATCCCTGCAGGGAATTTTCCGTCCCGGTTTTTATATTGAGGATCGTTATTTTGTTGTAAAATCTTGACCTGCTCGATCCGTTGTTTTTTGGGTTTATACGTAATCCGGCCAACCGGTATTCCCTGGCCGCCACTTCCTCAATGCTTTTAAATGCAGGCCGGTGAAGCAAAACAGCCCATTGGGCTTTATCGTCCAGGTTGATCCGGGGTGGAGGGGGCGTGTCGGCCAACACCCGGATTTCTTTAGGAGGTTCCTGGTAGGAGAGGTCAATCTGGGCAATTGATATGTTTGTAAAGAATGCCAGGGGAAAAAGCAGGCAAACGAATTTAATGGTAATTTTCATGATCACAGGTATTTAGTTTTTCAGGATGATTTATGGTACTAAATTTAGGAATAATTCACGAGGAATTGTATGAATTCTATTTTAATGGTATTTTACCAACAAATTAAAAATTCGACTCAAAATAAAGTGGGGTCAGATAAAATAACTTTTCTAAAATCGCCAACCATGAAAATTGCTCATCATTTGGCTTCTAAGGAATTTATCATTGTAATGATGCTATTCCTGATTTCCTGCCGGCCGGCAACCAACGATGAAACAACTGCGTCGAATCCGACGATCCGGATTAATCATATTCAGGTAATAGGAAGCCATAACAGTTATAAAAAAGCCATTGTGCCTGCCTTAATGAAGCTGTTAATGGTAGAGGATTCATCGCTTTTTTATTCTCTTGATTACCAGCATATCTCACTTCAGGAGCAGCTCGAATTGGGTCTACGCAACCTCGAACTGGACGTAGTACATGATCCGGAAGGTGGGCGGTACAGCAACCCTTTGGGTGTCCGGATGATACAACAGACAGGGGAAGCGCCTCTGCCTTATGACACACTTGGAAAAATGGAAACACCCGGGTTTAAGGTGCTTCATATTCCGGACGTGGATTTCCGCTCCAACTGCTTGCGTTTTACGGACTGCCTGCGGGAAATAAAAAACTGGTCAGATGCCCACCCCCATCATTTGACTGTTGCGATTACCATCAATGCCAAAAGCGATATCATTGACCGTCCCGGTTTTGTAAGGCCACTGCCTTTTACATCCGCTGCCCTGGATTCACTTGATGCAGCAATTTTATCGGTTTTTCCGGAAACGCAAATCATAAAACCGGATGATGTGAGGGGCAATTTTGAAACACTTGAAGCTGCCGTAAAAGCACACAACTGGCCGGTTGCAGATAGTGCACGCGGAAAATTCATCTTTGTGCTGGATGAAACAGGAGAAAAACAAAGGAATTACATCCGGGGACATGTTGCGCTTCAAAACCGGGTAATGTTTGTAAATGCCAGCCCTGGCAGCCCTGAAGCAGCTTTCATCATTCTCAATGATCCCGTAAGATACCAGGATTCGATACAACAACTGGTAAAAATCGGGTACCTGGTGCGTACCCGGGCGGATGCCGGTACGCTCGAAGCTCGCGCAGGGGATTACCGAAGATTTGAAGCAGCGCTCACTTCAGGAGCGCACTTCATCACCACAGATTATTACCTTGTGGACGAAAGGTTCGGAACAAATTACCGGATACAACTGCCGGGTGGCGTAATAGCCCGCTGTAACCCGGTTTTGAGTCCTGTCGAATGCCAGACTAAAGAACTTGAATAATAAATGCGTATCCGACGTTGACTTCCGTGTTTTTATTTTAAAAGCCTGTAGCCGGGAAACTAATCAGCTAATTTTGAATGTTTACACTTCAGAATATTTAACCAGACCGTTATGAAAACCAACGTAATATTTTCTTCAGCCCTGTTGTTTGCAGTTTCATTAAGTTATGCACAAGCTCCCAGGGCATTATCCAGGGATGAGAAAACCGTTCTTTCGGGAATAGAAAACCAACGTGAAACATATAGCCGGATTGCTCTTGAGATATGGAACCTTGCCGAACTGGGATATCAGGAGTATAAAAGTTCGGCGCTGCTCCAGAGCGAATTGAAATCAGCGGGATTTGAAGTAGAAGCTGGAGTTGCAGGCATGCCTACTGCATTTGTAGCCTCTTATGGGAAAGGAAAGCCTGTGATAGGTATTTTAGCAGAGTTCGATGCGTTGCCAGGTATTTCGCAGCAAGCGTTACCGGTGCGAATGGAAAGAGAAGATTTAAGATCGGGTCATGCCTGTGGGCATCATCTGTTTGGCACCGGGTCATCGGCAGGAGCCATTGCCATAAAGGATTGGCTTGAGAAATCGGGCGTCTCCGGCACCATCAGGCTGTACGGGACTCCTGCGGAGGAAGGCGGAAGTGCAAAGGTGTACATGGTAAGGGCTGGCCTTTTTGAAGATACAGATGTGGTTTTGAGCTGGCATGCCGGCAATGTAAACAGTGCCGGTGCAGGCTCATGTCTGGCTATAATATCAGCAAAATTCAGATTTTATGGCAATGCTTCTCATGCTGCAGGCGCACCTGAGCGGGGGAGAAGCGCCCTGGATGGTGTGGAGGCGATGAACGATATGGTCAATATGCTGCGTGAACACGTACCACAGGAAACGAGGATCCACTATGTGATCACACGTGGCGGCGAAGCGCCCAATGTGGTACCTGGTTTTGCTGAGGTGTATTACTATGTACGTCATCCTCAAATGAATCGGGTAAAAGCAATTTTTGAACGGGTGGTGCTGGCAGCCAGGGGAGCGGCCATGGGTACCGGAACCCGCGTAGAATATGAAGTAATAGGAGGGTCATACAATTTGCTCCCCAACGAAACACTGGCCCGGATGATGCATGCCAGCCTGGAAAAGGTGGGGGGCATCACCTATACCGAAGAGGAGAGGGAATTTATAACCAAAATCATGGAAACATATCCTTCCGAGGACCTGTCACCGGATGATGCATCTAAAATAATTCCTTTTGTAGTAAAAAAACAGGCGGGTGCATTTTCGACTGACACAGGCGATGTAAGCTGGGTCGTTCCGGCAACCGGATTGCGGATTGCAACCTGGGCTCCGGGCACTTCGTCGCATAGCTGGCAGGCGGTAGCCGCGGGAGGTACGACCATAGGTATTAAAGGCATGATGGTTGCAGCTAAGACGATCGCCCTTACGGCCATAGAAATTTATAAAAACCCGGATATTGCGGTCAAAGCCAGGGAAGAAATGATACGTCGAAGAGGCCCAGATTTTAAATATGAGGCCTTGCTGGGCGACCGTGAAGTACCATTGGACTATCGTAAATAGACTTCTTGTGCGGAGAACATGGAAACCCCTAAGCACCAGAAGCATATATCGTGTACCAATTCACGGCCTGCACGACAATCCACTACATAAATACGTTATCATTTTCATTCTCGCCCTGGTATGGTGCACACCGGGATACGGACAGCAAATACAGGTTGAATTTAATCCCGGCGAGATGGATTCGGCCCGGTATTATGCACTGTTATATGAATTTGGGAATCGTAAAGCTCTTCCTTCCGGCTATGAACGCCAGGCCTTGATTGCGCTTTCTTTTTATCCGGAATTAAAAAATATAAAAATCAAGTTCAAATTAAAAAAGGGTGGTGCACCGTTCTCATCTCGCCCGGTTGTATGGGATTCCTTTTTCAAAAAGTCCGAAAAACGAACATACCTTGTCTTTCTGCGTACGAAGCCGTTTAAGGCGTTCAATCACTTGCACCTGCCGGCGATACCGTACAATGCGCTGATTGGCGTATTAGGTCACGAACTGGCGCACACGGCAGATTTTACGAAACAAGGCTTCGGGGGTATGTTCGGTGTAATGACCGGTAATCTTTCGCGAAAATATTTAGACCGGTTTGAATTTGAAACAGACCGGAGGACCATTGAGCATGGACTGGGATTTCAATTGCTGGCATGGAATGAATATGGCTTTGGATTCTTCGATGCCGGATCAGAAGCAACGCCTTCGACAATAGAGAAGATGTTGGAAACAGGAAGGTATATGCGGCCTGAAACCATTAAAAAATTGATGACGTCATTACCGGATTATATTTCATGCATTCAGGTATTGTATCAGTAATATGGATATTGCTTCTCACTCCTGATATTTCCGGCTCTTTTTGCGCTCACGAATATTTCTAACCAGATTCTGCAGCGATATTTTTACAGGATATTTGGTAAGCAGGCGCTCTGCTTCAATCAGGGCATCCTTATCGTTACCGGATTCGAAATAGGCGATTGCAAGCGCGTACCTGATATCATCAGCGCCTTTATCTATGAGCAAGCCTTTTTTGAATACAAGAATGGCCTCTTTGTACTTTTTATCCTGGTGTAGTACCAACCCCCAGTTATAATAAGTCCGCGTGTTTTCAGGATTTATACGTGCAGATTCCCTGAAATAAGTAACCGCTTCATTATACTTCTGCTCTTCAGCTAAAACCAGGGCCAGGGAGTAATAGGCATCCGGATTATCAGGGTCAACCGTGATTGCATCTTCTAAAACTCTGATCGCATTTTCATTCTGTCCGGTTTTATTGTATAACCGTGCAAGATTAAGCCGGGGCCTGTTGAACAGGCTGTCCTGTTTGATGGCTTTCAGGTAGGTGATGATGGCCAATGAATCCCTGCCTTGACGGTCATAATATTGGCCGAGTTGAAACTGCCCTGGGTTGAGATCTGCATTATGGAGCAGCATGTCCTCACATTCCTGCCGGGCGGAGGCAAACGCCTCCTGATACCTGAGAGGCAGTTGACTGATTTTTGCATCGGCGAGCACATTAGCTGCCGTAACCCGCACAGCCCGTATTTTGTCGCTCAGTAACGGGCTTAATAAACGGATCCGGTTTTCAACGGGATGGTTTGCCAGGCCGATGATCGCATTGATTCTCACAAGTGCATCGCGGTCATGGATGGATCCGGCAAGCGCCTGGTACGCACTTTCGTCAGGAAAATTGCCGAGATAAAAAGCAGCGGTGGCACGAACAATTCCGGGTTCACCCGGATCTTCTATCAAGGCAACAAGATCTTTTTCAGAACCGGAAGCGCCCCTTACCAGCTTATCAGAAAAATGAGGTTTACGATCCGGACCGTACCAGTTTCGAACAGCTTCGGCAGCCCATTCCGCCGGTTTGCCCGTATGGCAGCCGGTGCATGCATTGGGTGTATTAAAATTAACCGACAGATCAGGACGAGGTACCCTGAAGCTATGATCACGACGAAAATCATTTCCCATATAATACTTACCTGGCATGTGGCAGCTTATACAAAGCGCTGATTTGGTGTCTAACGGATGAAAATGATGATCGGAATTGTTGTACTTAGACTGACTGTGACACGACAGACACAGGTTATTTTCTTCTCTTTTTAACTGGGCAGAATGCGGATCATGACAATCCGTGCATTTAACTCCGTTTTGAAACATATTGCTCTGTAAAAATGAGCCATACACATAGTTTTCTTCCAGGATCTGGCCATCGGCATGATATAGGTTATCACTCAGGATGGCCGGAATGTAGTGGTCCAGGAATCTTCCCGAGTGGTCATAGTCCGGTGTTACGGAAGTCCGCCTTGAATGACACCTAGCGCATTGCTCTATTTGCTGGATGGGAGGTATATTGTATCCCTGAACCATAAAAGCCCCTCTGACCGGTGATTTCTTTCCATACCCGTCTGAATTTACATAATCAACGTGTTTCTGACCTGGCCCGTGGCATGCTTCGCAGCTCACATTTATGGCTGACCACGTGGTGGCATACGCATCATCAGCCGCGCTGTAGTTTTTTCTGAGATTGGTAGAATGGCAGTCGGCGCACATGGTATTCCAGGTCATGGCGCCATTTGTCCAGTGCATCCAGTCCCACGAATGAATGGTATCGTGTGGATACAGGTCGAACCACTTATGTTGATCCGTATCCCAAGCCAGGTGAAGCGCCTGTAATCGCCCCCTGCCATCGGGAATTTCAACCAGATATTGTTGCAGGGGCGTCCAGCCGAACGTATATTTTATCTTAAAGTCTTCCACAAGCCCTTCCGGGCCTTCCGTTCTTACCACATATTTATTGCCATCGCGGAAAAACGCAGACTTAATGCCTTTTGATTCAAGAATTGCATTAGTAAAATCGCCCCGTATAGTTGTATCGTTTGCAGGCAGCATGGCCAGCGCATGGTGACTTGTTTTCCACAGGTTGTATTCGTTTATATGGCAGGAAATGCAAGCCTGGTCTCCAAGGTAATTATTTGAAACGCTGGATTCCCGGACCGGACCATTCGGCATTTTGTCTTCCTCGCGGCAACTTTGATATAAAATTGCAAGTAACCATACCGGAATAGCTATTAATAACTCAGGCCTTTTTATCATGTGCAATTATATAGTGGATTGGTTAATGCAAAGTATCGTAATAATAAGAAATAAGAAACAGAAAAGTGTGTTGCATTACTTGTCAGGCTCCTCGTCAGTGACATCAGAGACTTTCTGTCGTGAAGGTTGAAATTTAACAATGATGCGATAAATGTTATCCGTTAACGAAATGTCATTTTCAATAGTATATCTGGATTTTTGAATGGTATAAATAAAGTCCAAACGCCATTCAAGATCAAACCACCATTTGAATTAACAGGCTAAATGAAGAACAGTATGAATACAAATAATGCAGGAAATATGGCCGCAGGATTATCAGGATTCCACCAACCTGTTGCCAGGCGGGATCAGCTTATTTCTTTAAGTATTTCCCCGAATCCCTTCATGTCTTCCAGTGTACCCATGCTAACGCGACACCAGTATCTGTCATTGAATTGCCATGCCCTGACTCCCACACCCCGTTTTTCCATTTTTGTAAGGAATGTTTTCCCCTCCATATTGATCGGAAACATTATAAAGCTTGCATGCGACGGGATGTACATTGAATAGCCTGCCTCATTTATGGCCTGGTACGTATAATCGCGGGCTTCCTTGTTCTTTTTCTTGCAGAATATTTCGAAGCCGGTATCTCCAAAGCAGGCTTTGGCTGCTTCTACGGATGTTTTGGAAATGATCGAGAGGCTCACTCCGTATTTTTCGAGTTGTTTGATGCGCTCAGGTGAGCCCAGAGCAAATCCAACACGCAGACCGGCCATACCATATATTTTGGAAAATGTTTTTGCTACAATGATATCGTGGCCATCGTGAATAAGCGGGATGACCGAGTTTTTTTGCGGATCATCCAGGAATTCGGTGTAAGCTTCATCTATAAATACGGGTACACGGGTAGCGGTTTCGATACAAAACTTTTGCAAATCATCGGGAGACAACAGTGTACCGGTAGGATTGTTGGGGTTACATATATATATAAGCCTGGTATTGGGCTGTATGGCATCTGCTATCTCCGCAAGATCGTGCGTGAAATTTTCATCAAGCGGCACTTGTATCCATTCGCAATCGAACCGGCGGGCTGTATCGAGCAATGTCCGGAATGTAGGAAATGCGGAGATAACCGAACCGTTTTGTAGTCCGAAGGCCATGCCGGCCATAGTGAGAATTTCGGTAGAACCACCTCCCAACGCCACGTGTTCAGAAGTCAATCCGAATTTTTCTGCTATCATCGATTTAAGCTCTTTTGTTTCTGCAAACGGATATCTGAAGCTTGTATCGATTACTTCGCGCAACGCCATTTTAGCTTTATCGGAAGGCCCGTACGGATTCTCGTTGGCATTAAGCCGAATCCGTAGCCCGTTTGGATTGTCAAAATCACTGAATGAATTTAAATCAGGTTCTATTTCGCCCGTGGGGCTTGTGCCCTCGGGCAAGGTTATCCCATTAGCCCAGGACTGAATTGGAATTACAGATCCGGCGGCAATCATAGCGGAAGACCGCAACCAGTTTCTACGTGTAATTTTAAATGCCATAATTTTAAACGTTTAATACAGGGTGCAACAAGTTAACTAATATTTTTACAAGGAGCAAAGCATAACATATATGGAATGGTATTTTGATATACTCACATGTACGAAAACTATGATAAATTGTCATTAACTAACGTTCGTACGTATTGAAATATACTAATTTTAGGTAAAGTTGATCTAAAAACTGAAATACTTTTGTTTTAAGAGCAGGCAGCGAAGCGTTCAATTCTTCACTAAAGGTAATTTTCAGGGTTGTATTTCATCGATAGAAATTGTAAATAAATGGATATCGGGCAGGCTGTAAAGAAGGATCAGTGATTCGATCATATCTTTTAGCCCGATATCGTGTGCACTCAGTGCAGTAGGAAAATCAGTTGCAAATTTTAGTTTGATAAACCGGATTGTACATGCGGGTTTTCCGTCGAGGTGGCATCGATCATAATGACGTAAGGATACGACTCCAGATGTCCAATAAGATGAAATCCACCGGTTCTGCCGTCAAGGAGATCCACACGTTGCCGTAGATTTTCTTTTTCAAGTATTTTAATGGCATGCACACCCACTCCTTCGTCGCCCATTAAAAAATTCCCGACACCCAGAATGAGGATATCGGGAATATTTCTATTTCTATTTTTACCGGTTCATTCATTTTTGCCTTTATATTTTTTCCACATTTTTTCTTCGATAAACCTCCATCCACCGATAATATATTCTAACCGTTGTACCCGGAATTATTGTTTATTCATCCCATCTTTGATGTATCTATTGCAAATATCTTATTCACATTTTATAAGAATCAGAAAACAACGAATATCACATGAAAATTATCGTAGGATCCACAAATCCGGTAAAAAACGCCTGTGTGGAAAAGGCATTCAAAAAGGTGTTTCCACATAAGTGGATAAAAGTAAAAGGACTCGACGCCGAATCGGGAGTGAGCAATCAGCCGATGGGCAATGAAGAAACGCTGATGGGGGCTATTAACAGAAGCCGGTACTGCAGAAACCAGAAGTCAAATGCCGATTTCTGGGTCGGGATTGAAGGCGGGTGCAAGTTCAGGGGCAGAGAACTTGAAGCCTTTGCATGGATGGTGGTGAAAACAAAAACCAAGACCGGCAAAGCACGAACCGCCTCTTTTTTTCTTCCAAATGAAGTGGCGCGGTTGGTAAAAGAAGGCTTGGAACTGGGGGATGCAGATGATATGGTATTCGCAAGAAAAGATTCCAAGCAGGAAAACGGTGAGGTGGGTATATTGACTCACGATCTGATAGTCCGTACTACCTACTATGAACAGGCGATGGTGCTGGCATTGATTCCCTTTATGAATGAGGAGCTTTTCATATAGTGGGAGCAAACCATATTTTAAAACAAAATGCTGCTTAATTTCAGCAAATAAGATTAAAAATGCTTAATATAATAAGCAAAATAGTGCAATAAATGCTAAATATAAACAGCAAATTATAAAAAATCGCTTTTTCCAGCTAATCCTGTTTTCAGCACTGGGACACCTTAGAAATTTTGTCAAGTTTAGTGACCTTGATATCCTGCTAAAAACCCCAATACTGCCATCAGGCAGTAATCGAACGCCCCGCAGTTGTGCCACAGAAGTAATTCGAAGGTAAAACCCTTCCTCAAGTCCTTGGTGCCACCCACGTTAGGCAGAGCTACCAAAGATTTTCGCCTGCCTGCCGAAGCCTTGGCTCGTCCGGCAAAGGCAGGGAAAACCTTGGGGCGTTCTTGACTTTTCCCA
>JADFHN010000081.1 GCA_022567155.1 Bacteroidota bacterium | reverse complement strand
CAGGTAAGGGCAAAATTCCAGGCTGTTGTCAGAGAAAAGATTGCACACGGAACTGATCAGCCCCTGACTGCCGATGTTCAGATGTACTTTCCAATACCTTTTGAATAATTCTTAACACTAAAACATAATAATCAAGAAAATTAGATTTCTACAAATTGGAATCATATTGTTGATTTCTGTTCATTCACTTTACGCACAAGTTCCTGGTAATGTGGTGGGACCTTATATAGTTTGCAACGGCGTTACCGGTCCATTTGACTTTTATTGGAGTGAACGTGCTAATTACCAGGGAGAAATGGTAACCTATACAGTTACCGATCGTTCCGGACAAGCTTTTAATCCAGCCGATGTTTCAAAAACAGTAAGTAATGGGGTTCTAACCCTGACCATTGGCAATATAGCGGATATTGATATAAAGATTAAAATGACGGTAAGACTCACCAATGGGGCAAGGCAAAGCTTTATTCATATACTGCAGGTAGGCATAGGTGATGAATTAACTTCAGAAATGTTATCCGCATCTACCACATCCCCCCAATGCCGATCAAATAATTATATTTATGTCAGCGTAGATAAAGTAAAAGTTGGAGGTATTGATTTCATCTGGACACTTCCAACAGGATGGACAAAAGTGGACGGGGGTACAAGCAACTACATTACGGTACAACCGGATGGTATCCATATTGGAGACATTAAATGTTATATGGTGGTAGATGGCGATGTTTTTTGCAATCTAGGTAATAATTATACAGGGCCGGAACGATCAATTTCATTTAATTTTGAACCGCCGAATCTTGTAAAAGATTCACCAAGTGGAACAAATCAATTTATAAATTTTGGAAGCACTTCTCCGGTTACCTTTTCAGTCGAACCTTTATCAGGAGCGACTTACTACTGGTCCCTGCCATGCGATTGGAAAGGCCCGAATGGGCAGACAGGCACCTATGTTACAACCTCCTCATCAGTACAGTTCACACCAAGCGGGTATTCTGGGCCGGGGGAACAACTCACCGTAAATGCAAGTGTGGATTGTGCGGGTACGCAAATGCCATCAAATAATATTAGTTGGGGGTTTCAATGGAATAGCGGACAAGGGCCTTCAATCTCCGGGCCTGACCTGCTTTGTACTACCGATACTTTTTATTTTTCAAGTTCCGCTTCTCCTTCTGTTACATGGAGTATTACACCTTCTTATGTAGCCTCACCCTCTAGCGGAACCGGGGGAACAGCCAATGTTTCAAAGAATAGCAATGGAGATGGTACCATAACTTTTAATTATGGCTGCGTAGGTAACCAAAGATCTATTTCCAAGGATTTTCATTCCGGACCGTACTCCAGCAGCGACTACCCGATAAGTGGTCCGGGTTCTGCCTCATGCAATCAAAACGTATATTACTCGATACCTCAGCTTGTAGGAGTAACCTCGATTAATTGGGCGTGGCCCGGGGGATGGACTTATGTTTCAGGTCAGGGAACCAGATATCTGGCTTTGAGAACAGGTACTTATGGAGGCGTTGTAGCAGTTGGAGTGAATAATACATGTGGGCAAAGCGGTAGTTATGATACACATTATACTTCTGTTTATGGATGTTATGGCCCCTTTGGATACAACATTTACCCAAACCCTGCATCATCTGAATTAGTTATTGAATTAACCGATCTTAAAACAGGAGAACTTGTTTCGTATAATGAATTCAATATTGGTCAGATATTGATAATAAATAACAAGCAGGAAATTGTATTTAAGAAACAATATAAGGGATTGGATAATAGAAGGGTGACTGTTGATCTTAGAAATATAAAGGCAGGTACGGTTTACGTTAAAGTTAAAGTTGGTGAATATGAGTTTACAGAGAGAGTAATAATTAGAAAGTAATTTTTAAGTGCATTACCAGCTTTTAATACAAACTATAATATTTATTTTATAAAGGGTAGGTTAGTTTCTACCCTTTGTATTTGTTAAAAATTCATTGAATTATACTTCTTATTGCGGAAAACAGGTGATTTCAGAAAAAACATCAGGATACTTGCTTGCTTTCGGGTTGAGCATCAGGATGTTTAATCCAGAAATTATTATAGCCCAGCCCAACATTTATTTTGATCTGCCTTAACTGAATCATTTCAAGAATGGCCAGAAAGTTGAAGATAACCGCAATTCTGGTAGGTTCCTGACTGACGATATCGTTAAAGGAAAGCCGTTTGTTTTTTTGCAGTGATTCAAGGATAAATATTTTTTGCTGCTCAATGGTGTAAGGGTACTGTATGATGTGGTGTGTCGGACGGTTCTTTTCTGTCTCAAACCGTTCCATCACTTTCTGATACACTTTCAGAAGTTTATACAGGTCAATATCCTGAAGTTCCGCCTCAACATCTACATTTTCAGCAAGTTGTTTCGCTTCTTTCAGAATATTGCCCCGCTTTTCCATTTGCAGCCTTTCTTCCTCCATATCGGCAAGCGGTCCGGTCACTTCTTTGAAACATTTATATTCCAGCAGGTGCTTTATCAACTCTTCACGGGGGTCGATTTCGTTTCCCTCTGCGTCAAGCACAGGCCGTGGCAAAAGCATTTTGGCTTTAATCCGCATCAGGGTGGCAGCCACAAGTATAAATTCGCTGGCAACTTCAATGTTCATTTCCTCAAGCTCGTGAATATAGGTGAGGAAATCACCTGTGATTTTTGAAATGGGAATGTCGTATATATCCAGTTCATCCCGCTGAATAAAAAACAGCAGCAGATCAAACGGGCCTTCAAAAAGCGGTAACCTGATCTGAAAAGTCAATGTTGGATTATTTGATTGTAAAAACAAAGATATCAGGATTAGGATTGCAATCCTTTCTATTTAAAAAAAATTGTAGTTTTGCCGCTTAGATATATTAAATTTAACGTCAAATTAAAATTTTAAGGAATACGTTGATTATCAATCCGTCCTGATATGCTCATTAAACCAGGCAAAATACTCGCCGGAATCAACAACCCTGATGATGTAAAAAAGCTTGACTCAACACAACTCGTTAGGTTAAGTGATGAATTAAGACAATACATCATTGATATAGTATCGGTGTATGGAGGCCACTTTGGAGCAAGCCTTGGAGTGGTGGAACTTACGGTAGCACTACACTACGTTTTCAATACACCGGATGATCTTTTGGTCTGGGATGTGGGGCATCAGGCGTACGGTCATAAAATTCTCACAGGCCGCAGGGAAGTATTTCATACTAACCGCCTCTACAAGGGCATTTCCGGTTTCCCTAAACGAAGTGAGAGTAAATATGACACGTTTGGCGTCGGACATGCGTCCACTTCCATTTCAGCGGCATTGGGCATGGCGGTGGCCTCCGTCTACAAAAATGAAACAAACCGGCAGCATATTGCCGTTATCGGCGACGGGGCCATGACCGGGGGAATTTCCTTTGAGGCCATGAACAATGCAGGCGTTTCGAATACCAACCTGCTGATCATTCTCAATGACAACTGCATGTCGATAGACCCCAATGTGGGAGCCCTGCGAGATTACCTTACTGACATTACAACTTCGCCGGCTTACAATAAAGTAAAAGACGAAGTCTGGCATATACTGGGCAAACTGAGCAAATTCGGACCTAATGCCCAGGAAATTGCCTCCAAGTTTGAAAATGCAGTTAAATCATTTTTACTGAAACAAAGTAATTTCTTTGAATCGTTAAACCTGCGATACTTCGGACCGATAGACGGCCATGATGTAAACCATCTGGTGAGCGTTCTGAACGACCTGAAAGACATCAAAGGGCCAAAGCTCCTGCATGTATTGACCGTTAAAGGAAAAGGGTTTCCCGAAGCAGAAAAAGATCAGACCAAATGGCATGCCGTGCCCGGTAAATTTGATAAAATAACCGGAGAAATTTTCAAAAAAGTACACGATAGCCCCCAGCCCCCAAAATATCAGGAAGTATTCGGACATACATTGGTAGAGCTGGCCGAAAAAAATGACAAAATCATGGGTATTACACCGGCCATGCCCTCCGGTTCATCGATGGACATCATGATGGAGGCGATGCCTGACCGGGCGTTTGATGTCGGTATTGCCGAACAGCACGCTGTTACCTTTTCTGCAGGTCTTGCTACGCAGGGACTGATTCCGTTCTGCAACATTTACAGCACCTTTATGCAGCGGGCCTACGACCAGGTAATTCATGATGTTTGCATTCAGAGCCTTCCGGTAAACTTTTGCCTTGACCGTGCGGGTTTTGCCGGCTCCGACGGACCCACGCACCACGGCGTCTTTGATATTGCCTACATGAGATGCCTGCCAAATATGATAGTGGCGGCCCCAATGAATGAATCGGAATTAAGAAACCTCATGTACACGGCCCAGCTTCCAAGAAAAAACAAAGCGTTTACGATACGTTATCCCAGAGGCCAGGGAGTGATGCCCGAGTGGCGCACACCCATGGTAGAAATAAAAATCGGCACCGGCAGGGTGATATACGAAGGAGAAGAGCTTGCATTCCTGACCATCGGCCATATTGGCAATTATGTGGTAGAAGTAACCAATCGGCTTAAGGGTGAAGGTTTAAATCCCGGGCACTATGATATGCGGTTTGTAAAACCGCTTGATAAAAAGCTTCTTGACCGGATATTTGCAAATTATTCTAAAATTGTGACGATCGAAGACGGAAGTGTTACCGGTGGATTTGGAAGCGCCATTCTTGAATACATGGCCACCAAAGGCTATCATGCACAGGTAAAAATACTCGGAATTCCGGATAAAGTGGTTGAGCACGGCACACAGCTCGAGCTTCACAAGGAGTGTGGCTTTGATCCCGATGGTATTTATAATACGGCGGTATCCATGCTTGAGCCTGCCATGCTGGCATCAAATAAACCGTAAATGCCGGAAATCTATTATACCGACTACGGCAATGGCCTGCCCGTAGTGCTCATTCATGGTTTTTGTGAAACCCACGCAGTCTGGAATAACCTGTCAGGTAAACTTTCAGGCTCCTGGCGGATTTTATGCCCTGATTTACCCGGATTTGGCAACAGTCCACTGTCGGCTAATCCCGATTTTTCACTCAACTTCATTGCAGAAACATTAAACAACTGGCTGGATGAAACCGGAATTGAAAAATGCGTGATGATCGGACATTCACTGGGCGGTTATGTATCACTGGCTTTTGCCGAAAGATATGCTGAAAAGCTTACCGGACTGGGATTATTTCATTCCACATCGCTTGCCGACACTGAAGAGAAAAAGAAAACACGCAATAAGGTGATCGATTACATCCAAGAAAAAGGCACCCGGAATTTTGTAAAAACTTTTATTCCAGGGTTGTTTTATCATAAAACAGTATCCATTGAACAGGATATTGACCGGCTGGTGGACGAAGCGCTTGCCTGCACGCCGCAAAGCCTGATAGCTTACACCAAAGCCATGCGCGACCGGCCTGACAGGCGACATATTTTGGAGCAGTTGCCTTTTCCTGTTTTATTCATTACAGGTGATAAGGACTCAGCCATACCGGTAGAACATTTAAAAGCCCAAATGGCCGGTTTGGATCAGCGAGCCGTTTTTATTTTACCGGAAACAGGCCATATGGGAATGTTTGAAAGGGAAAAGGAAACCACACAAATTGTACAGGATTATGTCAATTTGATTGCAACACCGCAATAACAGCGCTTATTGGTTGGCAATTACGTCAAAATTCAATTTACCGTTGGAGCCGCTGCCTGGGGCAAGCCCTGTCACTTTCAAAAGCCCTGTTTTGCTTCCCCCGTCTTTCTGATTCGACGTTTTGAATGCAATAATGTCACCTACCTGTAATCCTGAAATAACAAGTTTCGGATCTCCTGGTGCCGTTTCGTACGCCTCATCAATTTCGAATTGGCTGTCCTGATTCAGCGCATCAAATGCTGCTTTTGTAATCGTTGCCCTTTTAAAACTGGTGACATTGAGTGCCGGCCAGTTTTCGCCGTTCGGGCCAAGGTTGTATGTCGGCGAATTTGTGAGATAATTGGCAGGACCGGTAAGCGAAGCCTCTTCGACAGTGGTATAGAAATAACCAAAATCTATGAGTTTGGATATCCTTTCCTTATCAGTGTTTACTTCCGTAACCGAGTAGGTAAGCCCGGTATTGGATGAAAAAAATGTTTTTGAACTCCTATCTTCAGATGGGAAAGAAAGCTCAACACCGGTTATGATTTCGCTAAGCTTCTGGCTGAGAACCAGGGGTACCTGGAGTGAAGCAACATTGCCGAATTTGTCGGTTACTTCAAATTCATAGCTTATATCCAGACCCATAAATTCGGGCCCGAGTGTACTGGCCAGGCGATCTGTTACAGATGTACCCTGTGTAGGTGGCAGTGAGGTGATCATAACTTCAGTAGTACTGCCATCTGCCGTGAACAGCCTTCTGAACTTAAGAAAACCTGCAGAAAAGGTATAACGATAATTGACTTTATACTCCTGATTTACAAAAGCAACGATGGTATCATTCACGATATCCGGATTATCGGTGGTGAGCGTAACCGAAGGTAATTCGGGCTCCACATTAATCGTTTCTGTGGCAGTTTTGTCAGAATTGTCAATGGCCTGAAATGTAATTGTAAACGGGCCACTGCCATACGCCCAGTTTTCGAGGTTGTAGCTATGGTCGAAATTTATCTGCCCAGGTTCGGCCGGAACCACATCCTCAGCAGGTTTGTTGATACCGTCATATAAAATACGAATCAGCTTCAGCCCTCCCGGAGCATTCACCTTTACATCTATGATTATCTTTTCATTTTCTGCTGCAGTATAAACGCCTTCTGCCAGCTTAGTCCCAGACAAGGAAAGCACGGGCGCTTTTGCGCCGTCATCGTTATCGCAACCAGTCAGAAAAGTCAATAAACCCAGCATTCCCGCCAGACTTCCGGATATCAACGTTTTTCTCATAACCCGTATAACCCCATTTCTTTATACAAAGTAGCCCAACAAAAATATTGCTATTAAACAAAATACAGAATAACATTTTACATTTTAAATAAATAGTGTTAATTTGAAATTGATTTTACGAAAAAAAAATTGTTACTTGCTTTAGAAATAGTTGTAATGGCTGCAACTATTAATTATTTTATTAAAAATTGCATTTATTGGATAACCAGGGGCTAAAAAGTAAAAAAAATGTTAGAGACTCCTTTAGAATTTATTGATAACTGGGACGATTGGGCAAAAATTATTGCCCTTACTTCATTTGCAATATCACTTGCCATTTTTCTTCGTTACTGGCTGCAAATGGTCACAACCAAAGATCTGAAAACGAAGTACGACTTGATCAATTCAAAGGAAATCAGCTCTTTCAGGTCGGGAAGTGTCTTTCTGATTATTGCATTTGCTTTTCTGGCAAATGCATTTCTCAGCGACATAGGAATGTTCTGGATGGCGATTCGGGCAATTGTCACAATATGTCTTTCGGTTATCATCGGGGTAATTCTTCAAAACGTACTTAAATTTTACTATCCATTCTATGTAGAAAAAAGGTTAAAGAAGCTACGCTATAAGCCCAGGATTTCTCCAAAAACAGGCAAGCTTATGAAGTTGCTGAGTGAGGAAGAAGAAGATGTATATCTTGATGAAGGGATGCAGGCAGAAGAAAATACATTTTCCGTTGATTATGATGTGTGGGTGGATGAAGAAACCGGATATACTAAAATCGAAAAGTATTCAGGTCATATGCATGCCTTGCAGTGCCCTGAATGTAATTACCAGACATTTAAAGTAGAAAGAGAAGAAGTACTGGCGCAACCCACTGAATTTGAAGGTGGAGAACTGGTCAAGTATTTCGAGTGCGGCTACTGCGGACACAAAGAATCCCGGAAATTCAAAGTTTCAAAAACCCATCCCATGGATTCAACGGAAGCTGCCACTTCAGTTTAATAAGCACTATTTATTTCATTATAAGCATAACGAAAAGAAGAAGGTATCTCAATAGGGCGCCTTCTTTTTTATATTAAATCTGTTCTTGTATAAGAATGGAATAAAGTCCCACTTAAAAAGGCCTGCCTGGCCTGCCATAGCATACAGGGGGATTTTAGGGAGTTGTTGATATTTGGCAGATACTTTTTCATTTTTCATACCGAAAATAGAGGAAACATTGGGTGCGAACTTCCATTTTATGTGTCTGTCAACCATGAATAAACCCTATCACAACAAGATAGCCCGCGACCGGTCTGAATTGTTAAAAGTATTACTGCTTTAAACAAAACCGCAACAATCTTTTGAGACAGCTTTTTTTATTTGGTTATAACTTAATACATACATTCTGCATTTCAGTGAAAAACCTGAGGGCTTCAAAACCTCCTTCCCTGCCAATTCCTGATTGTTTCATTCCACCAAAGGGTGTCCGCAAATCCCTGACAAGCCAGCAATTGACCCAAACAATGCCACACTTGAGTTTTTTCGCAACAAGATGCGCCCGTTTCAGGTTTTCAGTCCAGATAGTTGCCGACAGCCCATATTGGGTACTGTTGGCATAGCGGATCACTTCCTCTTCGTTCTCAAAAGGTGTCAGGGTCACTACCGGTCCGAATATTTCTTCCTGGTTTGTTCTGCAAGACACATCCAGTCCTTCAATAACAGTTGGTTGTATAAAATACCCGTTCTCACACCTTCCTTCCAGGCTGACGGGTTTGCCGCCTGCAAGAATAGCGCCTCCTTCCTGTTTAGCTAAATCAATATAAGACATGATCTTCTCAAAGTGCTGCTTCGAAACGATTGCACCACTCTTTGTGCTTTCATCAAGCGGATCACCAATGCGCATTTCATTTACTTTTTTTACAAAAGCATCACGGAATTTTTCATAAGCCGGCTTCTCAATGAATATACGCGACCCGCACAAACATATTTGTCCCTGGTTTTGAAAAGAAGAACGAACTGTGGTTTTGAGCGCCTCGTCGAAATCGCAATCGGCAAAAATAATATTCGGGTTTTTGCCTCCCAGTTCCAGCGACAATTTTTTAAACATGGGTCCGGCTATTTTTGCAATCAGCTGTCCTGTTTTTGTGCTTCCGGTAAATGAAATGACAGAAATTTCAGGATGCTCAATGATGGCCTGGCCGGCTTTTGCACCCAGGCCGTGTACAATATTCAATACACCCGGAGGCAATCCGGCCTCCATACATATTTCTGACAGCAGGTATGCCGTCATTGGTGTGAGTTCTGAGGGCTTGGCCACCACGCAATTGCCTGCGGCAAGTGCAGGGGCAATTTTCCATGTAAAAAGATACAGGGGCAGATTCCATGGCGAAATGCAACCTGCAACACCAATCGGAAGCCGGTTGGTATAGTTCAACGCCTCCCCTTCCATCGTATGGGCTTCGGAAGAAAAGTGTAGAATGGCCGTGGCAAAAAATCTGAAATTGGACGACGCCCTGGGTATATCCACAGAGCGGGCTAACGAAACAGGCTTACCGTTATCAATGCTCTCAGCCCGGGCAAGCTCATCAAGTTTACGGTCAATGATATCTGCAATCTTAATCATCCGGTTGCTTCGGGCGTCGGCCGGCAGCGCAGACCATTCAGGAAATGCCGTAGCAGCGGCGTTTACAGCATTCGCAATGTCTTTATTGTCTGAATCCGGGATTTTGCAATATACATTTCCAGTTGCCGGTTCAATATTGTCCAGGTATTTGTTCCCTGCCGGAGCCACCAAAGCCCCGTTTATATAATTACTGATCAGTTTCACGTTAAAAATCTTTTCATGGTACTACAAACACCCTGTTCTTCCGCCATCAACCGGCAAATTGATGCCGCTGATGTATCCTGCTGCAGGTGAAGCCAGAAACGCCACCGCGTTGGCTACCTCCTCCGGCTGAGCAAACCGGTTTAAGGGAACTTCCTTTTTTGATTCTTCACGCACCTCTTCAACGGAACGTCCGGTTTTTTTTGCCCTGATCACAAATATTGCTTCCAGCCTGCCCGTGAGCGTGGAGCCCGGAAGCACATTGTTGACCGTTATCCCATACTGGCCAAGCTCATTGGCAAGGGTTTTGGCCCAGCTTGCCACTGCCCCCCGTATCGTGTTGGATACGCCTATACCCTGAATCGGTATTTTCACCGATGTGGATATAATATTTATAATTCTTCCATAGTTTTCCCGTATCATAAACGAAGTCATGGATTTTGTAATGATCTGGCTGCTAATGAGGTGCTGGTTAAATGCCACCCTGAATTCCTCCGGATCAGCATCTATGGCTCTGCCAGCAGGAGGGCCTCCGGTATTGTTTACCACAATGTGAACCCCTTCGTGATCCGCAATAAACTGATCAATGGCCTTTTTGACTTCGGTCGGATGCGAAAAATCAGCCACCAGGTACTGATGTGAACGATCATCTCCGGCAGTGTCAGGGAGTGATTTTAATGTTTCTTCCAGCTTTTCTTCATCTCTGGAAAATAGTATTACGGTAGCACCCAGTCCGGCAAGTACCTGTGCAGAAGCCCTGCCGATACCTTGTGTGCTGCCACATACCAACGCTTTCTTTCCTGTTAAATCTATATCCATAAATTTTTTTTAATTTTCCTGAATAAATATAGTAAATTGAATTCATGAGTTTACAGTTATTATTCGTTTTACGTTCGAAAAATATTTAGATTTAAGGGTTTTAAACTTTTATTCGTATGTCTATGCAACCCCCTTTTTCATTTAAAAAATGGATTGACGATAACCGGAATTTATTGAAACCCCCCATTGGCAATCAAATCGTTTATAAAGACAATGATGATTTTATTGTAATGGTTGTGGGAGGCCCGAACAAACGTAAAGATTATCATTTTAATGAAACTGAAGAATTTTTCTACCAGATTGAGGGCGACATCACGCTCCGGATCATCGAAGACGAAAAACCTGTAGATATCCCCATCAAAGAAGGCGAAATCTTCCTGTTGCCACCCAGAGTACCCCATTCACCGCAACGGCCAGCCAACACCGTAGGCCTTGTGATGGAATTGCACCGTAAACATGGAGAAAAAGACGGATTTATGTGGTTTTGCGAGAACTGCCACCATAAATTACATGAAGAGTATTTTCACCTCACCGATATTGTAAAACAGCTTCCTCCTGTGATGGACCACTTCTATTCTTCAGAGAAATTACGGACGTGCAATAATTGTGGTACGGTGATGCAACGACCGTAAACGCATCGTGGTTGTCAGGTAATTATGAATCCTCTGAAGGTTGACATACATACGCACATCATTCCGGAACATCTGCCGAATCTGAAAAAAAAGTACGGCTATGGTGGATTTATAAACATGGAACATCACAAACCCTGTTGTGCACGAATGATGATGGACGGAAAAATTTTCCGGGAGATACACGACAATACCTGGGATCCGGCCATACGCATAAAAGAATGCGATCGCCACGGCGTGGATATTCAGGTACTGTCCACCATACCTGTCATGTTTTCGTATTGGGCCCAACCAAGGCATGCACTCAACCTTTCCAAATTTCTCAACGATCACATTGCCGGCATTGTTCAGGATTTCCCCGGCCGGTTTGAAGGATTGGGCACGGTGCCCATGCAGTCGCCGAAACTTGCTGTAAAAGAACTGGAAAGATGTGTAAAAAATATCGGGCTTGCCGGAATACAGATCGGAACGCACATCAACGACTGGAATCTGGATGCGCCTGAAATTTTTACTGTGTTTGAAGCTGCGCAGGACCTGGGAGCAGCCGTATTTATACATCCCTGGGATATGATGACGAAAGAAAAAATGCCCAAATACTGGCTTCCGTGGCTGGTAGGTATGCCTGCAGAATCATCACTGGCCATTTGCTCAATGATATTTAGTGGGGTTTTTGAGAAGTTGCCAGGTTTACGCGTTGCATTTGCGCATGGCGGAGGATCATTCCCTACTACCATCGGCAGGATCGAACATGGGTTTAATGTAAGACCTGATCTTTGTGCCGTCGATAATAATGTGAATCCCAGGGAATACCTCGGCAGGTTTTACCTGGACTCTCTGGTGCATGATGATACGATACTGAAATATCTGATTGATCTGATTGGTGAAGATAAAATTGCTATGGGCTCGGATTATCCATTTCCACTGGGGGAAGCAGAGCCCGGAAAACTGATTGAAACATCAGACCTGGACAAGGACACAAAAGCAAAACTGTTGGGGTTGAATGCCCTGAACTGGCTTGGGATTAAAAAACAGGCTTTAAGCATATTTGAAAATAAATGAGTGATTTTGAAACTGCCGTATATGACTCTCCGATAGGATTTATCGAAATCTGTGCCGGAAATAATAAGATTTATTCACTCCATTTCCTGAACACCCGTTCTCAGGTAGCAAAAAATAAGGTCCAAGAATCGAAGGTGCTTAGCCAATGTTTTAAAGAACTGGATGAATATTTCGCAAAAAAAAGAAAAGTTTTTGAGGTCGCAATCGAACTGGTGGGCACCGATTTTGAAAAACGGGTATGGCAGGAACTGCGAAAGATCCCCTTTGCCTGTACCATTTCTTACAAGAATCTTGCCCTAAAGCTTGGGGATATCAATAAATCAAGGGCAGTGGGGTGTGCTAACGGCAGAAACAACATTCCTCTGATCATACCTTGTCACCGTGTTATCGGCGAAGATGGAAGCCTTACCGGATTTACCGGCGGAGTGGAGCGAAAAGCCTGGCTCCTGAAACATGAAGGCGCCCTAAACGAGCAATTAGAAATATTTTCACAGATCAGGGAATGGAATACACCAACACGTTAGAATTTGCAAAAAAGCTTGATGCAACCGATCCGCTGAGCTATCTCAGAGATGAATTCCATTTTCCTGAAATCAATGGAAAACCTGCTTTATATTTTACCGGTAACTCTCTGGGCCTTCAGCCTGTAAATGCCAAAGAATATATCAATGAGGAACTCGAAAGCTGGAGGCAGTTAGGGGCGGAAGGGCATTTTCAGGGTAAGAGGCCCTGGTTTCATTATCATAAATTTTCAAAAGAATCACTCGCAAAAATCACAGGAGCAAAACCCAACGAGGTTGTGGCTATGAACAATCTTACCACGAACCTGCATCTTTTAATGGTGTCTTTCTACCGGCCGAATCGCATAAGTTACAAAATAATAATGGAGGCGGGCGCTTTTCCCAGCGATATGTACATAATCGAAACGCAGGTCAGGTATCATGGATATGACCCCGGTGATGCCATTGTTGAAGTTAAGCCCCGCAAAGGCGAATATTGCCTCAGGAATGAAGATATTATTAAAATCATCCGGCAAAATGCAGGAAGCACAGCACTTGTAATGTTCAGTGGCGTGCAATATTATACCGGGCAATTTTTTAATATACAGGCTATAACCCGCGCAGCCCATGATGCCGGCGCGTATGCCGGATTTGATCTGGCACACGCAGTCGGCAATGTTATTCTGAAACTTCATGATGATGAAGTTGATTTTGCTACCTGGTGCAGCTATAAGTACCTGAACTCAGGGCCTGGAAACACGGCCGGAATTTTTGTTCATGAGAATCATGGCCAACGCACCGATCTTCTGCGTTTCGGTGGTTGGTGGGGACATGACGAACAAAAAAGATTCCTGATGGAAAAAGGCTTTATCCCTATGAAAGGAGCCGACGGCTGGCAACTCAGCAATGTAAATGTGCTGTCAACAGCCGCCCACCTGGCTAGTCTTGCGATTTTTGATAAGGCCGGCATAAAAAAACTTCGGGAAAAGAGTGTAAACCTTACGGGTTTTCTGGCTTTTATTGTAAACGAACCGGGAAGTGATCAAATATCCATCATCACTCCTGCTAACCCGGAAGAAAGAGGATGCCAGCTTTCTCTGGTTATTCATAAAAAAGGTAAAGAAGTGTATGATTATCTGACCAGGAACCGGGTGATTGTGGACTGGAGAGAACCAGATGTGATACGGGTTGCTACCGTGCCGCTTTACAATTCATATGAAGACGTTTACAGATTTGGAAATTTATTACATAAGGCGCTGACCGTTTAAACTGCAAAAAATGATTTATAAACCTAAAACAATTGCCATACTGGGAGCCGGACTTGTAGGGTCGTTACTCTCCATTTTACTAGCCCGGAGAGGGTATAAGGTTGCCGTTTATGAGCGGGGGGCAGATATGCGAACAGAAAACATCGGAGGCGGTAAGTCCATAAATCTCGCATTAAGCAACAGGGGGTGGCTCCCACTCACACGGGCAGGGGTTATAGATACATTGGAAGATATGATTATCCCAATGAAAGGACGTATGATGCACGATGTAAGCGGCGAGCTGACTTTTCATCATTACGGAAAGGAAGAACAAGCGATCAACGCCATTTCCAGAGGCGGTTTAAATTCCGTGTTAATGGACAAAGCCGAAGAAGAGGGTGTGGAAATACATTTCAGACATCAGTGCTTTGACATCGACTTATTTCAGAACAAGGTGCGTTTAAAACACGAAAAAGGCGTGAAAAGTATAGATGCCGATATAATTATCGGGGCCGATGGGGCTTTTTCAACAGTGCGGGCCGCCATACAAAAAACAGACCGGTTCAACTATTCCCAATATTATATTCCCCACGGCTATAAGGAACTTCGCATTCCCCCCGACGTAAGCGGCGATTTTCTGCTCGATAAAAATGCACTTCATATATGGCCACGGCGTTCGTTTATGCTTATTGCGCTGCCCAACAAGGATGTTAGCTTTACGGTAACGTTGTTTCTTCCCTTTCATGGTGAGGTTTCTTTTGAAAACATCCGTTCTGACAATGATATTTCAAATCTTTTCGATGAATATTTTCCTGATGTGCTGACACTTTTAGGAAAATCGCTTTATGATGACTGGGTTACAAACCCCACTTCTTCGCTTGTAACGGTAAAATGTTACCCCTGGGTGCGAAATAAAACCATGCTCATTGGCGATGCGGCCCATGCCATTGTGCCCTTTTATGGGCAGGGTATGAATTGTGGTTTTGAAGATTGTCGCGTATTTAACGACATTTTGGATGAATGTGATGACAACTGGAATATTGCACTTGAAAAATATCAGACACAACGAAAACCTGACGCAGATGCCATTGCTGATCTTGCTTTGCAAAATTTTGTTGAAATGAGAGATCTGGTAGGAGATGAGGCGTTTCTTGTCAGAAAGCAGATTGAAGACCGGCTTTATGACCTGTATCCTGATAAATGGATCCCACAATATTCCATGGTAACGTTTAATGAACAGATGCGGTACTCCGAAGCATTCGAAAAGGGGAAAAAGCAGAAAGCCATCATGGACAAGATAATGGAACGTAAAGACATCTTCCGGAACTGGGAGTTACTTGATTTTGAAGATATTGTGAATCAATTGAGATAAATTTTTTCTGTTTTACGCAAATTTTCAGAAAAATGGTCTTGATTTGCCTAAAATTGAGTTTTTTTTGTTTTTGGATAAGTTAGTGTTATAAAAAAATGTCTGATCCACCGATTAATTCCTGAATCCGAGTAAATCCGTGATTCCAACAAATAGTAAAGAGGCAATGTGGCGGATTGTTCACAGAATCCTGTTTTCGTCTTTGCAACACCCTAGAATTATTTGATAAAATTTTGCACAAGGTCCTTGCTTGGCCGGCCGGCCTTTCAGGTGATCTTGTCGTGGGATTAAAAACCCAATACTGCCGTCAGGCAGTAATCGAACGCCCTGCTGTGTGCCACAGGAATCATTCGAAGGTAAACCCTCCCGCAAGTCCTTAGTGCAACAAAAATTTGGAAAAACCACAAAAGATTTTCGGAAAACCTTGGGGCGTTCTTGACTTTTCCCATAGGGATCCTCCATAGGAGTCTCCGAAGGAGTCCTAAGGACCTTCGGACCTTCGGGGTTGGTTCGCCTGCCTGCTCGTAGCCGATTCGGCAAAGGCAGGTTTTGTGTCAAGACAAAATGAACAAAAGAAAATTAAATGGTGAATGACAAAATGGTCTTCCA
>JADFHN010000080.1 GCA_022567155.1 Bacteroidota bacterium | reverse complement strand
GACCTATACCCATAGCTTCTCCTACCGATTTCATCTCAAGCCCGAGATGGCGGTCTGATCCTTCAAATTTGTCGAAGTTCCACCTTGGAATTTTTACAATCACATAGTCAAGGGCTGGTTCGAAATATGCAGAAGTGGTTCCGGTAATCTGGTTTTTCAGTTCATCAAGGTTATACCCGATAGCCAGTTTAGCGGCGATCTTAGCGATTGGGTAACCTGTGGCTTTTGATGCAAGAGCCGACGATCGTGAAACACGGGGGTTTATTTCAATTCCGATAATTTCATCGGTTTCCGGGTTGGTAGCAAACTGCACATTACAACCGCCTGCAAACAATCCGATACCATTCATCATTCGCTTGGCAAGGTTTCGCATTTCCTGATACACCGTGTCAGGAAGTGTCATGGCCGGCGCCACGGTAATGGAATCGCCAGTGTGAATACCCATCGGATCAAAATTCTCAATCGAGCATATAATGATGATATTCCCCACATTATCTCTCAGCAGTTCGAGTTCAAATTCTTTCCAGCCCGATATGCTTTGTTCAATCAGAACTTCGTGCACAGGCGACATATGCAATCCCCGTGAGAGCGCCTGTTCAAAATCTTCTGAATTATTCACAAACCCGCCACCTGATCCGCCCAGCGTAAATGATGGCCGGATCACAAGCGGAAACCCGATCTCCTGTGCGATCTCCTTACCCTGAAGAAAAGAGGATGCTGTTTTTCCATTACAAACATTTACATCAAGCTCTTTCATCTTCAGACGAAATTTCTCCCGGTCTTCGGTAGTTTCGATGGCATCGATATCCACCCCTATTATTCTGACATCAAATATATCCCAGATACCGGCATTATGACATTCGATAGCCAGGTTGAGCGCTGTCTGGCCTCCCATAGTAGGCAGCACCGCATCTATTTCGTGCTTTTTCAGTATTTCAATAATCGACTTTTTTGTAAGAGGTTTGAGATAAATGTTGTCGGCAGTTACAGGATCCGTCATTATGGTTGCTGGATTGTTGTTAATGAGGGTAATTTCTATTCCCTCCTCTCGTAATGACCTGGCAGCCTGGGAACCCGCGTAATCAAACTCACAAGCCTGTCCAATAATTATAGGTCCGCTTCCTATGATCAGGACGGACCGGATGCTGTTATCTCTTGGCATGAAGCAGGAATGTAAAAGGGTTCGAACAAATCAGCGCAAAGTTATACCAAAAAGTTCAAAAAGCACGTGATGTATCGACTGATTAGAAAACCCTGATTCCAAATTTATCAATAGCGCAATTTGCCCATAGTTTACGGTGTTTATAACTGTCATTAAACAAAAAAAGGAAATCCATTGCATGCATCAGCAAGGGGTTTATTACTAGAAAGACTCACTACGAATATAAAGCCAGTTATTGTCCAGAATTGTAATATACTGGCGTAGCGGGAAGGGAGAAATACCATTTATCGGATTGCCATCAAAATCAAAAAGCGCCTGACTGCATGGATCGATAATAAAAAGGCCGGAATCATCCACATCAAGCACAGCACAAGCTGAAGATGGATTCACAGGGCTGTTCCGTTCAAAGGCCTTATAGGTTGACAGATTTTTACGATATATTATGATACCTCTTACTCCCCCGAGTATATATACGAAACCGCCATCCTTTTGCAAATCTACAAATTCCACATTATTCAGGTTAATATCTATTTCAACAAAAACGTAAGGAATTTCATTCTGAATCTGTGGTTCGCAGGACGTAAAAACCAACAGCCCCAAAATGGTAGTTAATACTGCGATAAATCGTCGTAACATAACCATACGCAACTTACTTACTGTCTGCATGTATATTTTTCATGATCAGCGATAGTCATAAAATCCTTTCCCTGTTTTTCTGCCAAGATGCCCGGCATCAACAAGTTTCCGTTGAATGCGGCTAGGCCGGAATTTATTGTCATTATGAAACTGGTTATACATCGTAGTAGTAACGGAAAAATTCGTATCCACACCAATCAGGTCTATCAGGCGGAATGGCCCCATCCGAAATCCTGAGGCTTCAAGCAATTTATCAATACCATTCACATCGCTGATCTGTTCTTCAAGTACTTTCAGGCTTTCCACATAATAATGCCTTGCCACCCGGTTCACGATAAAACCCGGAGCATCTTTCACTGTTACCGGGGTTTTTCCCATTTTTGAAGCCAGACCGGACGTAATACGGATAACTTCCGGATCGGTGTTAACGCCTGCGATCACTTCTACAAGTTTCATGATATATGCAGGATTGAAAAAATGCATTCCCACAAATTTTGAAGGATTTTTCAGATTCCCTGCCAATTGGGTTATCGATATAGAGGAGGTGTTGGAGGCAAGAATTGCATTGGGGTTTCCTGACTGCAATGTTGAAAGTATTTCTTTTTTTACCTCAATCTTTTCTACAACCGCTTCAATGATAAAGTCTGCTTTTATCCTGCTTATGTTAGTTTGTATTTCAATTCGTTGCAGGGAGTTCGCTTTCTCGTTTTCAGTGATCTTTCCTTTTTCAACCCCTTTTTCCAGGTTTTTTACAATCAGTGAAAGGCCTTTGGTTACGATATCTTCATTCAAATCATAAAGCAGCACACTGAATCCAGCCAAAGCAGCAACCTGGGATATTCCCTGTCCCATGGTGCCTGCCCCGATAACGGCAATTACGTTGATATCATATATAGAATTAACCATTTAAGTTTTATTAATAAGCTAATGTTTCCTTGGTTCACTCTTTCGATCCTTTCTTTCTTCTTTCATACTTTTCAACTTTTACTTGTATTTTTTCCTCCCCCTTCACCCCCTCGGAGAGGAGGACATAGTGACTATATTTCATCAGTAGTTTCCGTGTCCTCCGCTGGGCGCCTGCGCTAAAGCTTCGGCGACAGCGTGCGGGGGATTAAGGGGGTGGTAAACAAGGCCTAAATCTTGCACTTTTCTTCGTTACTGAATCTATCTATTGAGTTGACCAGATATGTGTTTTTAGGATATTCAAACATATCGCCATTTTAATTAGTGTTAATAAATTATACGATGGAATAATTATTAATATTTAAGTGGTTAGTTTTTAAATTTAAACTCATCAAATCATCGTTTTGAACTGCTGGAGAAACCGTATGTCGTTTTCGGTAAAAAGACGAAGGTCATTGATCTGATATTTCAGCATGGCAATTCGTTCGATGCCCATACCGAATGCAAAGCCGGTATATTTTCCGGAATCTATACCACAATTTTCGAGCACATCCGGATCTACCATTCCCGAACCGGCAATTTCCACCCATCCGGTATATTTACAAATATTGCATCCGGATCCTCCGCATATAAAACAGCTGATATCAATTTCGGCGCTGGGTTCGGTAAACGGAAAGTAGGAAGGCCTGAAACGGATTTTGGTACCTTTCCCGAACATTTCTTTTGCAAAATAAAAAAGTGTTGCTTTTAAGTCTTTAAAGCTAACATTTTCCTCCACGTAAAGTCCTTCCACCTGGTGAAATATACAGTGGGCCCGGGCAGAGATCGCTTCATTTCGAAATACACGACCGGGCATTATGGCCCTTAGCGGAGGTTTTTGTTTTTCCATTAACCGTATTTGCACATTCGAAGTATGTGTTCGTAACAATATATCCGGATTTTTTTCAATAAAAAAAGTATCCTGCATTTCCCTGGCAGGATGATCAGGCGGGAAATTCAACGCCGTGAAATTATGCCAGTCATCTTCTATTTCAGGACCATCAGCTACATTGAAGCCAATGCGCTTGAATATTTCGATAATGCTATTACGGGTAGCTGTAACCGGATGTACACTTCCCACAGGATCGGCGGCGGGTAATGTGAGGTCGGCATCAGTGCCGGCAGGTTTCGACTTTTTTCTTTCTAGATCCGATACCAGATCCATGAACTTAGATTGAGCCAGTTGTTTTACTTCATTTACGGCCTGCCCAAATTCCCTTTTTTTATCTGTTGAAATATTTTTAAGTTCCTGGAATAAGCCGGTGAGTTCCCCTTTTTTTGAAATAAAGCGAAGGCGGTATTGCTCCAGCTCATCCTGGGTTTCTGCGGTTGCCGACGCTATCTCCTGTTTTAATGCTTTTATTTTGTCTAACATGTGGTACTAAAAGTAAAGAGGCAAAGTTATAGAAAAAATTCATGAGCCTTTCAATTTTAGAAGCCTGGGATGATTCAGGATGCTTTTGCCTGCGTATTCTTGGCTGATTTGATGATTTTTAGCGTCCCCTGCCTGTTGTCAATGCCAGAATACCGAATACGACGGTTTAAATACACGATTATTAAATTCAGCATCAGGGCAAGAAAAACAGTGATGAGTAAGCTGATTTCTTCTGTAAAATATGACAATACAAGCGCTATTGATATTGCCATGGTAGTAATAAAAATTAAAAAAAGCGTGAGTTGTGCATGCGAAAATCCCTTGCGGATCAAAATATGATGAATGTGGTTTTTGTCTGAAGAAAAAGGTGATTTTTTATGGATTATTCTCTGAACAAAAACCCTTAACGTATCGAATAAAGGCACAAACAGCAAACACAGCGAGGCCGTGATGCCATTGAGCTTGTAGGCGCTTTCTTCCGGCAAAGAATAATTGGCATTCAGAAACTGGATGATAAGAAATGCAGAGATCAACCCGGTAATAAGCGCACCCGTATCACCCATAAATATTTTTGCCGGCGACCAGTTGTACAATAGAAATGCCAAAAGCGCACCTGAGAAACTCCAGGAAACTATCGCCAGGTCGCTGCTGCCGGTTAAGTAAAACCAAAAGCCAAGTGCACCCACTACCATAAAGCTGATCGCACCTGCAAGGCCGTCAGCGCCATCAATCAGGTTGATGGAATTTACGATTACAACTATTGTGAACAATGTAAGTGGAATACTTATAAAAGATGACAATTCATGAATCCCAAACAGCCCATAAAGAGAAGTGATCAGGCCATTGGTTGAAAAAAGTATTACTACAACAGGTATTATCTGGCTTGCCAGTTTCTGCCAGGGTTTCAGTGGAATCAGATCGTCCTTAAGTCCGACAATAAACATAAGCACCACTGCGGCAATCAAGAGCCGGTATTCTCTTATTAATTCTGCTGGCCACCATAACAAAATGGTAAAAAGCAACCCAAGAAAAACGGCAATACCTCCCATGGAAGGGACATGGTGGTCATGAATTTTATCCTGACCGGGCATATCGAGTATCTGGTGTTTTTCCAGTGTTTTGATAAGTACAGGCAGTAATAAAATCGAAAAAACAAACGAAGTAAAAGGGTGCTTTATGAAGTCCAGGCTTTCCAAAAAATCAAAAGATCAAAATACTTTATCTCTTTCTTTATACAACGTTACTGTAGTCAGCAAAATAATCTTAATATCAAACAAAAGTGACCAGTTTTCAACATAAAAACGGTCCAGTTTAACCCTGTTTTTCATTTGTATAAGATCGATAGTTTCGCCCCTGTACCCCTTTGCCTGAGCTAATCCTGTGATTCCGGGTTTCACAAAATGCCGGGCCATAAATTTTTCAACTTTTTGTGAATATTCACGGGTATGTTTTATCATATGAGGTCTTGGCCCTACAATCGACATATCGCCCATCAACGCATTGAAAAACTGCGGAAACTCATCGATGCTGCTTTTTCTTAGAAATCGTCCAAACCGTGTAATGCGATTGTCATTTTTAGTCGCCTGCAGATGGTCAGATTGTTCATTTACATGCATTGTGCGGAACTTGTAACACAGAAAATCTGTGTTGCCTATACCGGTACGGTTCTGTTTAAACAAGATGGGGCCTTTTGATTCAAGCTTGATGATCAGGGCAATCAGTGGATAGAGCCATGACATGATCAAAGCAATAAATATGAAAGAAAACATGATGTCAAAAGCTCTTTTGACAATACGGTTTTTTAAATCATCAAGCGGTATGGAACTTACATTCAGGACAGGTATATGATCGTAACGTTCCAGTTCAAGGCCTTTGAATGAAAATCCTCTGAAATCAGAGATCAGCTTTATCTTGATCAGGTTTTCTTCCCCAAAGTCAATCAGTTTCTGAATCTGATCATAGTTTACATAAGGGATGCAGCAATAGATCTCATCTACCCGGGTTTCTTGTGCATACTTTTTCAATCCTTCATAATCACCAAGAATTTTTTTTCCTTTTTCTTTATTGCTGAAATAACCGGCAAATCTATATCCTGACTCCGGATGTAAAAGAAAATATTTCCGAAGCTCCTCAGCTACTTCACCATAACCGAATATCACAATTGTCTTGAAATTAAATCCCCTTCTTCTGTATGCCCGTAACAGCAATATTCCCCCTGCTCTCCAGACAAACAACAGCATTGTCAGAATGATGTAAGAATAGATGAGGTATTCCCTGGAGTAGTAATATGCTTTTTCATACACCCAGAAGGCCGAAATGATCAGCATATGCAGCAGGATATAACCCGCAAGGCCCCTGATAATTTTGGCTAATGGCGTAACTCTTGAAAATGAGTAGGAACGTGTGGCAAAAGCGATAAGCAGCCATACAAGATTAGCTACAATGATGAGTGTGGAATATGGATGCTCAAACACCCGGGACAGGTTATCAAATTTCAGGTAATATGCCAGAATGTAAGATACATTCAAAAACAAGATGTCACCTGTTAAGAACAATGGTCGTATGTATCCTGCAAACCTGATAGGCATACCTGAATTTTTCCCGTTAATACTTAGTTGGACACCAAATGTAACACCTTGGTTTAAAGTTTAAAAAGAAATTTTAATAATATTACGGGGGATCAGGTATAGAAAACATCTTTAATTATCATCTTAATGCCTGATTTTCAGGTTGATAATACGGTGCGGTGCAGAAAATAAGTGAAGATTTGTACCTTAAGTTAATTTTAGAATATTGTGAATGGCAAAGATCCCTCACCCGAAAGGTTTTTGGGAGTTAGCCATCGGGAATTAGTCATCGGGTTCGGGATGACAGCAGGGGTGGCGATGGGCGGTTGTGGTTGACCATCACACTCCCCTGTAATTTCGATCCCGCTTTTAGCGGGAGAGAAATCTTTATCACAACGCATGTCTTTGTCTTGAAGCACACAACATCATCAGAGATACTTTCTATGGAATTGTTCACGTGGTGGCCATTCCAGAATATCATTGTTAAGAAATTCCCATTTAGGATTGATATTAGTGATAAGAGCCTCCTTTTTGGCTCTTCGCCATTTCTTGATTTCTTTCTCTCTTGCAATTTGCATTATTCCGGTTTTATATTATTTTTTGATTAATTCACTGATTGCCAGACGAATGTATTTAATATTACCGATAAGGTATCTCTTCCACATTTTCCGTGGCTCCTGCTGCTATGCAGCATCCTGTCTTATGCCCAAAAGCTGTTTTTAATGGCTAAAGCCAAATGTAAAGAATGTTTGTTTTCCTCGCCCTGAAGGGCTAGGCGAATATTTATTTTCTTATGTTGTCCCCCTGAATAATGGGAATAATTTTTACATACCCCCTACTGAACAATTGTGGAATTTTTTGTTTTGCTCCGTGCTCTAGCACGGTGAAGCAATTTTCTTATCACAACACGGCTTTAGCCATTAATTTTCTTCGATTATTTTGATTTCTTCGTCTGTTAATCCGTAAAGCCTATAAACCAACTCATCTATTTTTTTCTTGAGATGGTCTATGGCACGTTGAATTTGCTGGGCCTGGGTTTCGGGTTTATTGAAACTGAAATTACCCTGAATCTTTCTCTTGAAAAACCTGAAAGCCATATTTCTGAATAAACTCTTCATACTCTTGCATAAAAGTTTTCTTTTTATGATGTTCTTCCTGAATTTGTATGTATTTTCTGACTGTGTTCACTTGTGATTCGCTGACCGATACGGCAAAATACTCATCCTGCCATTGAAATTTTGATTTCATTAATTTTTGTTGATTGATCCAGAATGATGATTCTCCCTTAATCAACTGCATCACTTTGCTGATGGTTTGATCATTTTTAAGCCGGAAAAGGCAGTGAACATGTTCCGAATATCCGTTGACAATATCCATCAAAATATCCTTGTTAAGGGCATTTTGATGAATGTGTTCAAATACTGCCTGTCGTATTGTTTTAGCAAGCAGGGTTTCTTTGTTCTTTGTTGTCCAAACGGCATGAACCCATATTTTTACAAACGGCATGGGCTTTGTTTTTAATGGCTAAAGCCAAATGTATGTAATATTTACTGCCCACGCCCTAAAGGACGTGGCAAAATTTTTTATCTTACTATGCCTTGCGAGCTGGCCAAAATAGTATTCCATAATTTTAGCACGGTAAAGCAATCTACCTTATAAAAACACGGCTTATGACATTAATTTTCTTCAATTATTTTTACTGGCTTTAACATTAAAAAGGTTTAAATATATGGAGGTGCAATCAGTTATTTTTTTTACTTCTAATCATAATTAAAAATCAATAAAAATCAACATTATCTGCAATATTCCAACCCATCCTCTCAAAAGGTGTGAAGCCAGGAAAATAAGTGAAGATTTGTACCGGCAAATATTTTGTAATATTTTGTTATTTATATTATTTTTTGGTTAATTCCCTGATTGCCAGACGAATGTATTTTATATTACCGATAAGGTATCTCTTCCACATTTTCCGTGGCTCCTGCAGCAATCTGAACAGCCATTCCAGGCCATTATCCTGCATCCATTTAGGCGCTCGTTTCACTTTACCTGTAATTACATCAAAACTTCCGCCAACACCCATCAGCAGGTTTACGTTTGACATCAGATTACGGTACTGATTAATGAAATTTTCTTTTTTAGGAGACGGAATGGCTACAAATAGTATCGAACATCCTGAATTGTTTATTTCAATTGCTATCTGAGATTGCTCTTCGGGTGTGAAATAGCCATTTCTGAAACCGGCAATTATTTTTTCCGAATGTCGCTTACTGTAAAATTCCACTACTTTTTCCACCACATCCTGGGTTGCGCCTAAAAAATAGGTGGTATATCCTTTTTGATGGGCTAGGTCCAGCAATTGTTCCATCAGGTCGATGCCCGGTACTCTTTCCGGAAGGGGGGTTTTCAGCAATCTCGAAACCCAAACCACCGCCTGCCCGTCCGCATTAATAATGTCTGCCTCGATTACATTTTTATGTAGTTCCCCATCTTTTTCCATCAGCACTACCTTATTGGCATTGATGCAAGTATGAATTACCTGCCTCCCTTCCCGGATAGCATGATTGATTCTCTCAACCGTTTCATCCAAGGTGAGACAATCCACCGGAGTGTTAAACAAAAAAATACGCTTATTTTTCATTCAGTATATTCAGATATGTTGTTAATGCATAAAACATCCAGGCCTGCGACCACCTTATGTAAGGGATCTTTATTTTGTAAAATCTGTATTTTTGATAATAGAAATACCCCTTTTTATCCTGCATGTTAGCAATCGTCCAATTCAACACTTTGTCGGCTAATGGCTGCTTATCTTTTAGCATACCCAATTTTGAAAGGGTAATAATCAGTTGCGCCGGATTATTGATATCAACGGGAAATATACGGTTGGAATAGTATTTTGCCCTACCCGACGGTTCAAAAAAAGTATTCAGATAATAATCCAGCCCTTTTTGAATGGCATTATGTACAGAGTTATCACCGGTAAATTTTCCATAATCCGACAGGCATGTCAGATTATAACCGGAATGAAAATTATCAGTCCACTGGTGATAGGATTTTGTACCATAGGGCCATGAGCCATCGGTTTTTTGATGGTTAAGGCAAAATTGTACCGTTTTCGCCGCTTCCTGTTTAAAGTGATCTTCCTTTGTATAGGCGTAAATTCGGGACAACACCTGTGATCCCAGCAAAGTGGCATTATATACTACGGTATTATCAAGTGGCGAATAAGAAAAAGCAAACAGGTTATCCTCATATGTACGGTTCAGATCTTTCATAATAAAATTTCCGGATGAAACTGCAGCATCAAGCAATCGTTGATCCTTCAGAATTTCATAGGCGTCAAACAGTCCGTTTACTCCAAATGATGTCGAAGCGATCATTGGGGTATATTTTGGCAGAAAAAATGCCCTGGCCTGCCAGTCAAAGTTATATCCCCAGCAGGCTCCCGACCACCCCCTGGATTTAAGGCTGAGAAGTTTTTCAGCAAGAAAACGTATGATCAGCAAATCATCTTCGTTTTGTTCCGATTTATAAAGATTGCAGTAGGAAGAAATGAATAAACCCAACGCCTGGGGATTATAGCCAACTTCCACCCTGAAAAACCTGCGAAAATTAACCGGACTTTTTTTATGTAGTTGCAACCAGGCAAGTTTCAGAAAACGGGATTTGTTTAAAATACTGTTTTGGAATGTCGCACTGTTCAGTCCGTCAAAAGGATCGTATCCCATATACCTTTCAGATAAAGGAGGAGCCTCCAAATAATTTTTCAGACGTTGAAAACTATTTTCAATCGCTGATTTCATTTGATGAGATAAATAGTTGACTTTTCAGGCAAAAAAGTGAAAAAGCTCAGGAAAAAGGAAAAAAATACCACCCCTTTGTTGACGGCAAAAGTAGATTCTGATATTGAAAACAGGAGAAAAGTACTCAAAAAAACAATCATCAGTACATCCTTTTTGGCTAAGGCCAGTTTAAAGGAAGTCAGAAAAATAAAAACCAATAAAACAAATCCTGCAATTCCCAGAATGATAAATGTTTGCAAAAACTGATTATGTGGATTGAAATGGTTCGACAAGCCGAATTCAAAATTATTACGCGTGTAATAATCCTTTAATGTTTCATCCATATGACTAAACCCAACACCTGTAAGCCAATTATCTCGTATAATCTGAAAAGATATCTCCCAAAGTGCAAGTCGCAGGTTTACCGGATTCCAGTTTGCATCAGGAGGAATATCTTCCATACTATATTCAAATAAGGACTTTTTAATATTTATTTTTTCATTGACACCGTAGGCAAACACAGCAACTATTAAAAGAATAAATAATATAAATCCGGATAATTTTACTTTATTCAATTTGACTTTGTAATACAGATAGTATAAAACGAGAAGTAAGAATATGCTAAGAAACGAGACGGAAACGCTAATGGATTTCAGTAAAAAAATGAGGACTGCAAAATAAATCAGCAGGATAAGGTGTATTACTTTCTTTTTTGGTGAAAACTGTTCGTATTTATTAATAAAGCCGATAAATACAATAAAAAAGGCGAGGGAAGTATATGACGCCAGATATACTGCGTGAATGCCTATCCACGATGAGAACCGGTGATACATAAAATTATTCTCATCCATATTGTTTACCGGATTGATGAAATATACCGTTCCGGATTCCACTGTTTTTACAGTTGCAATAACAAGGCAAAGACCAGTAGCAATGATGATGGTAATCACATACAAATCGAACAACCTCTTTATCTTACCGCCTGAAAGCAGGGTTAGCCCTGTCATGGCGAGCGGAAAAAAAATATAGGCCGTTCTTACTTCAATATTTTTTAATGCCGTCAGCAAACTTTCAGTTTCATCAGGTTTTATTAAAGCATTCAGGCCATATAGTAATGCAAATGCTATCAGAAGCAGCGCAGGTACCTTACTCTTCAGATTATTAAAAAATGAAAAATCAGTTGTGTAATAAATCATAGCAACCCATGAAACAATGAAAAATATGATTGCTATGTTATTTGGTAAAAAGGCAAATGGTAGCGTTATGATGACCAGGCATAAACTTAAGAAGTAAACATCGTGGGTTAATTTATTCATACGATATCCATAGATTGCGGAAGCCCTGTTGCCAGCGAATCCTTAATTTTAAAAGTAGCTTGCGTGGTCAGGTATATCGACCTGAACGATATAGGCGAAGGTTTGCCGTTTTTTATTGCATTAATAAAAGATTGTATCTCCTCTTTGTGTCCTTTTCCAGATGTTTTTATTGATTTTGATGTCGATTCTGAAAATAATCTGACCGTTTTAAAATCGTCAATAATGGCTGTTTTCCCTCCGGAAAAAATTTCGAAATATTCTTTGGGTAATTCTCCTGAACCATTGGATGCATAAACTATATTTCCTACTGATCCATCCGAAAACCTTATTAATATGGAGATATTGTCATCATTTTTTTTCAGTGTACCCGTTCCCGGCAAACTCTCCGCATAAACCCTGACCGGTTCCGCTTTACTGAAAAATTGCATCAGATCAATAAAATGACAGATCTCACCAACAATTCTTCCCCCTCCCGTGTTTTCCTGCCGCGTCCAGTGATCAGGGGGCAATTCACCGGCATTTATCCTGAAATTCATCAGTTTGGGCTCGTTTAAGCCACGGTAGAAATCCTGCACCAGTACGGCTGCATGTGAAAACCTTCTGTTGAAACCTGTAACCAGTATAGTCTCATTGGTCCGCATGACATCGGTTATTTCATCCAGTTCATCGGGATTTAATGCCAACGGTTTTTCAACAAATATATTTTTACCTGCATGCAATCCTTCGATTACGAACCTGGCGTGCGAATCGTGTCTTGTTGCTATAAAAACCGTATTAACTTCGTTTGAATTCCAAATGGTTTCAGTATCTGATACCGCTTTTTTGAATCCAAATTTTGTCAGTATATTTTCGGCGGTTATCCCTTTTGAAGTAGCGATATAATTGAGAGAAACGTCCTCCTTCTTCAAATGTGGGATCAGGTAACTCTGGGCGAAACTTCCCGCCCCGATAAATGCTACGTTTACAGGACCTTCAACACTTTTACTGCTTTTGTTTTCAGGTATTTCAAGTAATTTTTCTTTGCGTTCGGGGTATTTAATCAGAATTCCCAGATGAAATTCATTTCGTTTTCCTAAAATCAGTTCGTAAGCTTCACCAGCTTCTGCGATATTAAAACGGTGGGTTATCAGCGGTTTAAGGTTTACCTGCTTTTTGGAAACTGCCTGCAAAAAAGCATGCATATTCCTTTGTTCGGTCCATCTTACATAAGCCAGCGGATAATCATTTCCGGCTTCTTCATAGGCTGGATCGTATCGGCCCGGACCGTAGGAACATGACATCTTTAAATCAAGTTCTTTGCGGTAAAAATGCGGATCTCTAGGGATATCCATGCCAACTACTCCCACCACTACGATAAGGCCTTTTTTTATGGCCAATTCGGCGGCAAGACTTACCGGATCGTTTGATGAAGTGGATGCGGTAATGATCACTTTGTCAAATCCCTGATTATTGGTAAAATGGTTACACGTTTTTATCAAATCAGGATTACTTCTTATTGAAGCGCCATCCGATGCATGCTGCTCAGCCATTTCAACCAGTTGATCATTCAGGTCGATTCCATACACATGGCAGCCGGAAGCCCGCAAAAGCTGGCATGTGATCTGTCCTAAAAGACCCAGCCCGATCACACATACATATTCGCCCAGTTTAGGACTTGCCTGCCTTATTCCCTGCAGTGCAATTGCACCCAGGGTAGTAAAAGCTGCTTCCTCATCGGAAACATTTTCGGGCACCAGGGCAACAAGGTTTTGCGGTACGGCTATAACCTCCGCATGCGAAGCATAATCCTGGCCGGCACAGGCTACGCGGTCGCCCGGTTTAAACATATTGTTACTGTCCAGAGAGGCAATTACTGTGCCGGCAGAGCTGTATCCAAGCGCTTTGGGAGTATCAAGTTTAGACCGGACTTTTTTGAAAGTGTCTTTGATCCCTTCCTTTTTAATGTTCTGAAGCACTTGCGCAACAAGGTCCGGCCGTTGTCTTGCTTTGTTCAGAAGATTGGCTTTCCCGACTTTTACCGTTCCTTTTTCTGTTCCTGAGCTGATCAGTGAAAAGCGATTTTCGACAAGTACCATACCCCTGGACAATGCAGGAACAGGCACTTCCTTTATGTTTAAATCACCTGTTTTAAAATTCTGTATGATCTGTTTCATTCCCGTTCAGGTCAGAAAGTTGTTATCTATTTTTGGTACCACCATTTTTTAGTGGATAGGATTGTTGAAACCATATTCCTCAATATATTTGGGCTAAAGCCCTATCCGTTTTAGTGTTACTTAGTGTCCACGCCATAAATAACGTGGTTAGTCACTCGTGCTAAATCAAAATTATATGTCATAATGAACAACTTTCACATGCTTATAATACAAGGTTTAATTGATTTTTTAAATTTCGAAACATATGTGGTTATTTGATCAATCCTATTTAAAAGCAAAGGTAAGAGTACATCTGTTTGTAGCTGACTATCTCCGCCATTTATGGCGGAGTTTTACAAACCTAATATACTCCGGGCTTTAGCCCTTAATCTTAATAAAACTAATAGTCTATAAACAAATCAGGTCATAATATGCTTTAATACTGTTATTTTTATGTTCTTCAATATAAAGTTCTTTTGTTTCCCAAACAGCATATGCTCATATCCTGATATATGCCATGATTTAATTAAGTTAATTGGGCTAAAGCCCTGAATGTTTTAGTTTTTTATAGCCCACGCCATAAATGGCGTGGTTAGTCACTTTTACGTATTAAAAAGCATAAGTCTTGTATTGCCAAATAGAATTACTCTATTTTTTAATAATATGTACCGTAATTTCTGACTGCCATCCATCCATGATTTGTTTTTCATCATAAAAAGGTGTTTCTATGTTCAGTTTCCTGATATTGGATACACTGAAATTTCCTTCACTGGCAAGGAATTCCGCCTCTTCAAAGCCTATATATTTGCCCGCTGTATTGATGTACCTTGCTCCAAAATATGGATCAATGATTATCCATTTTTTGTCAAACGGATTCCAATATTCGATAAACCGATGATAACTCACACAATTTTTTTGCCAGTATAATTGCCTCACAGGAATCCTGTATAGCTTCAGTAATTCATCCAGCGGCAGGCTGGTGTTCAATTGTGAGAATTCGTCTAAGAGGTATGACCGGAGGTAAAAAGTCCTTTCGGTTTCAAACTGACCCGAAGAAAAGAAGTCAATCAATGGAGCTCTTTCTTCAGATTCTTCCGCAAGAAAAGCAATGTTCAGACTTTTTGCAAGGAGGTCAATGTTATAGTCGAAATTGTCCTGATTAAAACCGGAGACTCCTGTGAGCGCTTCGATCTCTTTGTTTATCCGGGTTATATCAAAAGCAACCCCTTCGAAATAATCTTCTTTGTAAGCAAATAATGTATCCGGATAGGCTATTCCTCCTGAATTATTTTTGAAACCAATGCGTAATGTTAACTCAGAAGGTTCGGGAATATGCATCGAAAACAAGGTGCGTTTGCATGTTTCTATACTGGCGGTAAACGTCATTTCTTTTAATCCAAATGAAGTTGTGGCTGCTATAAAAAAGACGCCACTGTCAAGCTCCAGTCTGAATTTTCCGATAATAAAATAACTGCCTGAATCTTTAAGAAATATTTTTTGACTTAATATGGTAGGAATAACCGGACTGGCTACCATTTTAAGTTTGTATTTACCAGTTAAGGGATCTTCTATCTTCATGAAAGACGTTTCATATCCCCTTTCTACAGTCCAGCCAAGCGGGAATATCTCATTTTTTTCTAAAACAAATGTAGGATTATAAATTTCCGGACTTCGGTAAGGTTCACAGCTTTGGATAACAACAGCAATAAGTATGATGAAAAGTACAGATTTCAATTTATAAATTCCGGAACAGCACGGAAGGTTACTCATTCGACTCATTTAATATCGCGAAATAAACATTAAATCATTGCAACAAAGATAGTTTATAGTTTTTATTATTTCTGATGCATTGTAATGCGGGTAAAATACAAAGCAGGAAGGGTTAATTAGAGTCTGTCTATTAAGTCATTTATGCAAAGAAAAATTGAATGATTTTTTTGATAAACCCACCCCTACACCCCTCCAGGGAGGGGAATATTGGAATTCAATTTTTCTTTATTGCCAGATTGCCGGTTTATGGACAGACTCTAATTAATGTATATT
>JADFHN010000148.1 GCA_022567155.1 Bacteroidota bacterium | reverse complement strand
ATGATAAATGTCTCATTTTCATCAATAAATAAAATAAGGGGTTGTTTTCGAAGAATCATAAAAACCATCTTTGTTTGACTGTAAGCACCCTTTTTTTAGTAATTCTTATTTTTTCCGGACACCAGTAATTTCTAATAAACGAAACTTTTTAATCTGCTTTACGGTTAAAGTAGCAATCGCATAAAATTCTTACCTTGTTATAAGGTTCGTTTAGTTTAGGTTGATGATAGGGGGTAAATAGCTCCCTATCTCTATTTTAACATCAATAAGATATAAAAAAACAGAGATTTTTCATGAATATAAATTGCCTTGTGAAAACGAATTAATTGTTTTTTACGTTTTTTTAAAAGATATTTACTGAATCGTAAATAATTATATTTTAAAGAAATCGAAAAAGTTCTCAAGTTAGTACAGCCAGTCTTATCTGAAAAATTCTGAATTTTCGTTGATCAATTTTGATAAATTCCAGAAGGAAGCACAGCTCCAGCCGTAAAAAACAAATAATACCTGCCGTACAATCACACAAACAAAATATATTTGCATGCACTTGTTTACTAAACAGGAGCGAGTGCCTGTTTATGGAATAAATGCAGGTATTTTTAGCGAAAATATTTTAAACAAAAACAATTAATATGCTGCGTAAAAGATCAATAAATCATGCCTTTTTGGCTGTAGTGATTGCTGTAACCATTGTTTCTTGTACCTCACAGGAATCGCCCGCACAAAACATGAAAAAGCATATTGAATACCTGGCTTCGGATGCACTTGAAGGACGTGAAGCAGGCACAGAGGCAGAAAAAAAAGCTGCAACATATATCTCGTCACACTTTAAAACTGCCGGACTTGAACCCAGGGGAACCAACGGATATTATCAGGATTTTGATTTTCTGATGGGAAAAAATCCGGGGGAAGTGCACCTTGCAATCGACGGGAATAAACCGGAGCTTGACAAAGATTATTTTGTGATGAACTTTTCGGCTAACGGAGAAGCCTCCGGAGCGCTTGTAAATGTCGGTTTTGGCATTGAAGCTCCTGACCTCGGATACAGCGATTTTGCTAACTACAGTTCGTTAAATGAAAAAATCGCAGTTTTCAGTATTTCTTCTCCTGACGGCATACATCCTCATTCAAAGTACATTGCCTATCACAGTATAAAAGACAGGGTTAAAAAAGCAGAAGAAAAAGGTGCTTCAGCCGTAATACTTATCAATGAAGATCCCACGGCTGCCGATCCTGAAAAAAATTATACGGACAAAATTGCACGTGTAGGGATACCCGTAATTTTTATAAAAGATGCATCGCTGGTAAATGAGAAAGAATACGCGAAACTGCGAACCGAGTTGATTGACGACAATCGCAAGGGCCGTAATGTAATCGGGTGGATTGATAACAATGCATCATATTCGGTAATTATCGGAGCGCATTATGACCATCTGGGATACGGCCGCCATGGCGGATCGCTGTACCGGGGAGAAGAAGACCGGATACACAATGGGGCGGATGACAATGCTTCGGGAACCGCCATGCTGATAGAAATGGCAGGAACGATCAGGAAATCTTCGCTTAAAAACCTGAATTATCTTTTCATCGCCTTTTCAGGAGAAGAAAAAGGCCTGCTTGGCGCAAACTATTTCACCAAAAACCCGACCATAGACCTTGAAAATGTTTCATACATGATCAACATGGACATGGTAGGCCGCCTTGATACGGCTGACTATGACATTGCGATCAACGGGGTGGGAACTTCACCCGTTTGGGATAGTGTGATCCGGGAAATTAACATTCCCCCTCTGAATATAAATACAACGGAATCCGGGGTAGGTCCTTCCGACCAGACCGCGTTCTATCTATCTGATATTCCTGTATTGCATTTTTTTACGGGAACGCACGAGAATTACCATAAACCTACCGATGACCCCGAGTTTATCAATTATGACGGGATGAAGCTGGTTTTTGATTTTATCATGGAAGTCAATAATGCGTTGAATAAAGACGTAAAACTTGTTTTTGCCAAAACCAAAGATGATGAAAGCCGCAAAGCTCCTCGATTTGCAGTTACACTGGGTATTATTCCGGATTATATGTTTGATGGAGGAGGATTGAAAATAGATGGGGTTTCGGACGGAAAACCTGCCGCAACTGCAGGGTTGCAAAAAGGAGACATTCTGATACAAATCGGCGATTATTCCATTGACGACATTTATGCTTACATGGAAGCGTTGGGCAGATTTAAAAAGGGCGACAAAGTGTCCGTGGTGGTGATGCGTGAAGGACAGAAAAAAAACTTTGAAGTCCGGTTTTAGCCCGAAATTACCATCGTTTTAAAGACAGTCTCGGCTAAATTCAGTTTGCCTTTTTTGCCGATCCGCCGCTGCCTGAATGTACATATACTTTCTCAGGATTACCACGGTACCGGATGCTACCAGCGCTTGAAGCGTGTGCTTCAACTTTTTTACTTGCCATCACTTTTGCACTTCCTGCCGAACTAGCAGAAACTATTGTCACTTCGCAATTGAGATCATACGCATAATAACTGCCTGAACTTGATACCTGAACATTTTGAGATCCCGCATTACCGGTTATTTTTATATCTGCTGCACTGCTTATATCAATGTCAAGTTCTTCTACATCCACTTCGAGGTTGGCCTTGCCGGCGCTTGAAGCTTGCACATCGAGTTTTCGTGTGTTAATAACCGACTCGGTAGTAACAGTGGCTGCCGAACTGACCGCTATCTCCTCCAGATGCACATAGGTAACCCAAACGGTAACTTCAATATTACGGTGATTCCCTCTGTCGAGCTGTATTTTAAGCGTTTTACCTATAACCTTGGTAATGATTTCGTCCAAATCAATACCACTTGCTTCAATACGGGCCGTTTCCTTATTTCCCGGTATCAAAAAAACAGTGATAGCTTCGCCTGCACGTACACCTGTAAATTCATCCAGATTTCTTGTTTCACTCTTCTGTGCCCATGAATCTGTCGTTACCACCAACATCAAAAATGCTATCAGCAACCATAAACACCTGATTGTACTTGTTTTCATAAAAATTCTGATTTATATCCTGCAAACTGTTTTAATAAAGACAACGTATCTTTACAATCGTTGCATTTAAATAAAAAAATACGCCCCAATTAAACTTTTGATGTATGACATGCATCTAACAGGTGCAACCATTCAGCAATTGAAGAATCTTTATACCGATGAAGGAAAATATGATTCACTGCAAAATTAATAACCGGATAAAAATGCAATGCAAGCGCATTTCGGCACAATCTCATGTCAGGGACCTGTTGATTATTCCGGGAATAATGGTAGCGGTGTTGATCGGATATTCAATTCCCTGGTCATCGGCTGGTACATTTACAGCAAATACGCTCCAACTCCTGATTTTTTCAGGAACAGGATCAGGTTAGGTTTAAATTTGTTGTTTTTGAGCAGGAAAGGGGGAATAATCCCCTTTTTTCTTTGAATACACAACATTAACGGTTTAATAATTATGATTATTGAAAATACTTTTTAATTTGCAAATGGATAAAACTCAATACCATCATGATCAAAGAGCAACTTAACATGTTAGTCAATCTGGCGGCAGCGGATACTAGCGTGGCTGAAAAAGAAGCCAGACATGTCAGGGTTATTGGGATAGCAGCAGGATTTTCAAAAGAAGAAGTTGATGAGATGCTGAAAAAACCGCAGCCTGTCGGCGACCTGTCTTATCTTACGGATGATCAGAAATTTGAGTATCTGTATAACATTATTCAGTTAATGAAAATTGATGGACAGGTATTTAAAAGTGAAATTGTTTTTTGCGAAAGAATAGCAGAAAAACTCGGGTATAGGAAAAAAGTGGTTGGAGAATTATCCACCCGTATTTACAGCGACCCAAACATTACGGCCGATCGCGACGATCTAAAAAGCAAAGCACAGAAATTTTTAGTCTGAGTATTTAAAACAGTGGCGTCCGACCTTGCGGAGTTGTTCTGCAAGGTTTTTTATCCATTTTTTACAAATCACAGACTAAGAGTATCATCACCTTCGTTATTAGAGGCTGGCCAAAGCCAGGGGGTGAAGAGAAAGAATAACATGCTGTGATGTTCAAAGGGGGATAAATTGCACAAACTCTTTATACTCTTTATAGTTTTCTACTAAGATACCATCCGAAAGCTAATCCAAACCAAGGTCTCCATTGTCAATTATAGTATAAAAATTTCAAGAATTCATTATTTTGATAGTTAACCCAGGCATTGAAAATGAAAGAAAACAGTACATTGATAAATAGCTATAACGCTTTCATTTTCAATCGCCTGCACTGTGTACAAAAAGTTCTAATAAACTTTTTGGGTTAAAAAGATTCTCATCTATTGTATAGTTGGATTAAATGAAACCCTAAAAAATGTTTTATTAAAAATTAACAAATTGAACCCATTAAAAACCCAAACGGCAATCATCAGCAACATGAATAGTCCAAACCTGCCTGCAATGCTATCGGCAGCCTGTCTTCCTGACAGGCAGGGTAAACTGGCAGGCAGGCGTCAGGGCAATCACTCATGATTTGAGTCC
>JADFHN010000015.1 GCA_022567155.1 Bacteroidota bacterium | reverse complement strand
CCTACCCGCAGTTATTCCCCACAAGACAAAGCCCTGGTTGAAAATGCGGTACAACTTGCCTATCAGCGCATCTATTACCCCATACGTGCGATGACATTTTTTTCTTTAGAGGATCTGAACAAAGAGATACAAAAACTGCTTAGCGCCTATAACGACTTGCTTTTTCAGCGTAAAGAAGCCAGTAGAAGGGAACTCTTTCAATCGGTAGAACGGGGCTATTTAAAACCCCTTCCTTATGGTCCTTATCAGCTTAAAGATTACAAAAGGGCCAAAGTGCAGAAAATAGGGTATGTTTATTTCTCTCCCGATAAGAGTTATTACAGCGTACCCTATCGCTATATTGGTAAATCAACCCTTATCCACTATACCCAATCCACGGTTGAAGTTTATCACTACCATGAGCGGATCGCATTACACCGGCGTAACCCTTCAAAGGGGATGTATATCACGAATAAAACTCATTTGAGCAGCACCCATAAGGATTATACAGACTGGAGCCCTGAATACTTTAAAAAAATGGCTGTCAGACATGGGGATGATGTATTGGCCTGTGTAGAAGGACTATTTATTGCATGCGATTACCCGGAAACGGCTTACAAACGAGCCATGGGCATTATTCAACTTCATCGCGTGTATGGATCACAGAGACTAAATAATGCCTGCAAGCGTGCCGTTTATGGAGAAGCCATTTCTTATACCCGTATTAAAAATATTCTTGCCAATAATCTGGACAAAGAATATTGGGATATCCAAAAAGAAGATAGTTGTAAATCCCATATTCCACCCCATGATAATATACGTGGTGGGCAAAGCTTTCAATAATTTAAATTATATACTATGAACAACAATCAAACCATTGAAAAACTAAAACAGATGCGATTGAGCGCGATGGCTGAATTGCACTACCAGCATGTGAAAAACAATCAATTTAATGACACCACACCTGATGAGTACCTGGCATTGCTGACAGACCATGAGTGGGAAGACAGGCAAAATAAAAAAATCAGCCGTTTGCTTCATCAGGCAGGTTTTCGTCAAAAAGCCTCCATTGCTGAGGTAAGTTTTACCGAAGCCAGAAACCTGGATAAAAATATGTTTAACCGGTTAAGCACATTGGATTTTATGAAAAAAAAGGAAAATATTATCCTCACAGGCGCTTCCGGGGTGGGCAAAAGCTATTTAGCCCAGGCATTGGGACATCAGGCATGCTTGATGGGAAATAAAGTCTTTTATACCAATGCAGCTCGGTTACTTGCTAGACTAAAGCTCTCAAAACTGGATGGCACTTACATCAAAGAGCTTAATAAACTCCTAAAAGTAACCCTGCTTATTTTAGATGACTTTGGGCTACAAGCCTTTGATAATCATGCCCGTGAGGCACTTATGGATATAGTGGACGATAGGCATAACCAAATGTCAACCATTATTTCTTCCCAAATACCTGTCTCAGCATGGTATGATATTATTGGTGAAGGTACCATAGCTGATGCTATTTTAGATAGACTAATTCACTCCTCACATAGAATAGACTTGAAAGGAGAGTCGTTAAGAAAAGGAATTTTAAAAAATGAATGATTAATTTTTAATATTTTGCAGCATCTTTCAAAGTGGCACCATTTGACCGAAATGCCTGGCATGGTCTGACCGAAATAACCAGATTGCACTGAGTTGCAGCGAAGCCCCGAAAGGATATACCCGTTGGTCTTTACGTATGCTGGCTGATAAAATGGTCGAATTTAAGTATGTAGACAATGTATCCCATGAAACCATACGTCAGGTACTAAAAAAAACGAAATTAAGCCATGGAAGGTAAAGGGATGGGTAATCCCACCCTTGGAAAACAGTGATTTTGTAGCCCACATGGAATTGGTACTGGATGTATACAAAACGCCTTACAGGAAAGTTTTTCCGGTTATTTGTATGGACGAGTCGCCTAAGCAATTGATAAAACATACCCGTATTCCAATAGCCAGGAAGCCAGGTAGTGATACCAGAGAAGATTATGAGTATGAACGATGTGGTGTGGCAAATATTTTTATGGCTAATGAGCCATTGACAGGAAAACGATACGTAAAAGTTACCGAAAGGAGAACAAAGGCAGACTGGGCAGTATTCATAAAAAAAATCTCGGATGAATATTATCCTTCAGCCAAAAAGATCAGACTTGTCATGGATAACCTGAACACACACAAACCGGCTGCTTTGTATGAAACTTTTCCCCCGGAAGAAGCCAAACGAATCTGGGACCGGTTTGAATTTATCTACACACCAAAGCATGGCAGTTGGTTAAACATGGCTGAAATAGAACTGAATGTGTTAATGGGACAATGCCTGAACCGTAGAATTGACAAAATGGAAACAATTATTCAAGAGGTAAGTGCATGGCAAAGAGATCGGAATAATAAAAAATCAATCATAAACTGGCAGTTTACCACTGATAAAGCTAGAATAAAACTAAAAAGACTTTATCCGACAATTATAAGTTGACACGACACTAGTACCCAAAACCTGTTTCCACTTCGATAATCCTCCCTATGTGAAAGTATGTCCGGTGGATGCAATGTACAAACGACAGGATGAACTCGTTTTGATAATTAACCGGTTATTGGGGATGTAATAACCGAAGCGAAGATTTAGCCGGAGTCAAAATATTTTATCGCGGAGATCTGCTAAACACCTTCCTGCCACCCACAAATGTCATTTTAACCCGTACATCCCTGATTGCTTCAGGTTCAATCTTGAAGATATTCTTATCCAGGATCACGAAATCAGCCAGTTTTCCCGGTTCCAGCGAACCTTTAATGTCTTCATCAAAAGAAGCGTATGCCGCATCGATAGTATATCCGCGTAATGCCTCTTCTACCGTTATTTTTTGTTCGGGAACCCAGCCATCCGGATTTTGTTCATCCAGCGTTCTACGGGTCACAGCCGCATAGATACCGGTGAGCGGGACAGGCGGAGCCACAAACCAGTCAGAACCCAACGCTATCCTGACGCCTGCATCAAGGAATGACCGGAAAGGATAGGTAGTCTTTATCCTGTCCGGACCAATGACTTTTTCGGCCCATCGTCCGTCATCGATCGCATGGTAGGGCTGGACGCTGGCAATGACCGCCAATGCTTCAAAACGTGCAAAATCTTTGGAGGCTATATGTTGCGCATGCTCAATCCGGAATCTCCGGTCACGGGGCCCATTTTCATCCACCACCTGTTCATAAATATCCAATAACGTACTGTTAGCGCTATCTCCAATAGCATGAACCACTACTTGAAGTCCGGCGCTGTCAGCATCCGAAATCCAACGGTAGAGCTCCTCTTTGGAATTGACAAAAAATCCTTTATGCTCCGGTGCATCTGAGTACGGATCGAAGAATGCAGCTGTGTGCGAACCCAATGAACCGTCTACAAATCCTTTAAGGCTGCCTGTTTTCACCCATTCGTCTCCGGTGCCTTCTTTGATGATCTTTTGCTGTAACAACTTCCACCGGGACAAGGGGATACAACTATATACCCGGACCATCATTTCGCCTTTGTCGCGCAGCCGTTCAAAAACCCGCAGACTTTCAAAACCATCCATATCGTGGACGGATGTAACACCGTGAGAAACAACGTGTTGCATGGCAGCTTTCATGTAGCGTTCCTGTTGCTCCTCACTGTCAGCAGGCATGGCATTCCCAAGCATCTGGTAGTATGCATTATCGAGAAAAATTCCCGTAGGTTCACCGGTTTTATCATTAAAAATAATTTCACCACCTTCAACTGATTTTGTATCTCTGGTGATTCCTTCAAGGTTTAGTGTGAGCGAATTCACCAGCGCCATGTGTCCGTCGAGGCGGTTGATTATTACAGGGTTTTCCTGCGTCACGGAGTCAATCCATTCTTTCCGGGGCAATTCCCCTCCCCATAATTTATGGTCCCAGTCGCCCCCCGTAATCCACTCGCCGGGTGCCAGGGTTCGGGCATATTCGGCAATCCGGTGGATAAACTCTTCAGGTGTGGATGCATCACGAAGCTGAACGGATGAGAGGTTTTTGCCACCGGCAATAAAATGAACGTGGCTGTCTATGAAGCCCGGTACAATAAACCCGGAATTTACATCGGTAATTTCCGTATCGCTACCCGCATATTTCTGTATATCCGCGTTGCTGCCAACCGCCAGAATCTTTCCTGCTTTTACAGCCAGCGCTTCTGCATAGGGTTGCTCTGGATTTGCCGTCCAGATAACGGCATTTTGAACGATCAGCTCTGCTTTTTCAGAATTTGATGTGCAACTAATCATAAGTGTGCCCGAAAGAAAAAAAAAGAAGTGTTTCATATAAACCTGCTATACATTTTTATTCAATTAACAGAATTATCTTATACAAATCAAACTGAGTTTTCCCGCAACACGAGCCGGCTGCTTGGCGTATATTTGGCGATATACCGTGCGTGACAACATTTTCCTTCCGCTCCACCTGGACCCCTGAAGGGGAACTCCGTGAATAGTTATATTTTCAACGCATAAAACGCCGTTTTACATTTTGTATAATATATTTTGTAATACAGTGTCCGGCTTTCAATTCTGCCTCCATATATATACATCAGAAAAGCCAGTAAAACTTACCGGCTTTTCTGATGTACACAACCTTAACTAACTAAACTTAACCAAGATACTCTTTCAAAAGAGATTTTCTTTTTGATGTTCTGAGTTTGGCAAGCGCCCTCAACTTGATCTGCCGGATACGTTCATTCGTAAGATCGAACTTCTCTCCAATTTCGCCGAGGGTGAGCGGTTGTCCGGTACTGAGCCCATAATACAGCTTTACTACCTCTTTTTCCTGCTCAGTTAAAGAGGAAAGTGCACGTTCGGTCTCAATTTTCAATGAATGGATTCTATCCATGTGCGTATCGGCACGGTCCATTTCTTTGTCTTCGAGCACATCAAGCAGGCTGTTTGATTCCTCCGCTTTAAAAGGTGCATTAACTGATACATGACGCCCGGCGAGATTCATCACCTTCAGCACCTCATTTTTATCCATACTCACAATTTTGGCCAGCTCTTCTGCCGTAGGCGTCCTTTCTTCATGCTGCTCAATTTTCATAATGGCAGCATTGATCTTGCCAAGAGAATCCACTTTGTTCAACGGCATACGAATCAGCCTTGATTGTTCAGAGATGGCCTGAATGATGGATTGCCGGATCCACCAAACCGCATATGATATAAACTTAAATCCTTTGGTTTCATCGAATCGCTGGGCAGCTTTCACCAACCCGATATTACCCTCGTTTATCAGGTCGTTAAGTGATAACGCCGAATTCTGATACTTTTTTGCTACAGAAACAACAAATCTCAGATTTGCCCTTACCATTTTATCGAGCGCCGCCTGATCACCTTGCTTGATACGGCGTGCAAGAGCCACTTCTTCTTCAGGAGTTACCATTTGTTCTTTGCTGATATCCTGAAGATACTTGTTGAGCGATTCACTGCTCCTGTTTGTAATCGACTTTGTTACTTTTAATTGTCGCATTTTAACCTCCTGTCTTTCCAATAATCGTTACTATCCAATAATAATTACAAACAAAACGCTCAAAAGGTTGTGTTTGTCACTACTTCTTTTCAATTCAGATGTAACGCACTATGTAAATACAACAAAAATCAGACCAGAATAAATCCTGTATCCATATCTAATTCAATGTTTTCCCACGTTTTATCATAAATTCTACTCTTCGGTTTCTGGCCCTGCCTTTTTCTGTGTTATTTGAATCAACCGGAGCCGTTTCACCCATAAACCGGCTTGTTATCCTATCAGGTTTAACGCCAAAATCGAATAAATGTTTTATAACTGTGTCTGATCTCTTTTTTGAAAGCTGCATATTGTACATCCCGGAACCCCGGTTGTCGGTGTGTCCGATCACTTCAACACGTATATCCGGGTTACTTTCAAGCAACTTATAAATACTATGGATGATGTGCTCGAAAGAGTCGGGTATTTCATACGAATCAAATGCAAACTCAATGTTAACTATCTTGAAATCCGGGGTTACCATCTCCGGTTCAGGCAGGTAGTTTATATTTTCGGCAATAACACCCAAGCCTTTCGTTGATGCCTTTGCAGTTACATCGTTCGTTTCAACCATCAGGGGGATCTTTTGATCAGGTTGAACCTTGTCAAACCTGTCTTCTGTTTCATCAAGCGTAACAAATATCTCTCCCGAGCTCCGGAAAGAACCTGCCTCAAGAAATACACCCGAATCCAGGATGCCGTCCGATACATCTGCAATAGCCATTTTGATATGATATATTTCATCAGGAAATACAGTGTATCGGGCCTGCAATACCACCGTAAAGCCATCAAATTGCACATCGTAACGTGGTGGATCCACTTTTTTCAGGTATTTCTTATTTTTCACAACTTTTCGTTTCCTGACGTCCCAGATAAACGGGTCCGAAGTGTTGTAATAGGGGTTGTCCACATAATACATTTTTCCCTTTTCGTGATTAACACTGTTTATGGTGATAGGGGTTTTGCCATCCGGTAGCGTGGCAAGGTTTACATGGTCGGCATTTGGGCCGTTAAGGAAAAACCCGAAAACATCATTGAATTTGGAGCCCACGTATTCCTGGTATTCCTCGGAAGCAAAAACAAAATTGAACGATAGCATTTCCGAGCTTGCTATGAAATCAAATTCAAGCACTGCGGCATCGTACGTCTTGCCGCGGGTAATTTTATTGAGGTCTTCATCTCCAGGGGTGTTGCTGGCCCATCCTGAACGTGGACTTTTGTTGGGCCCGATGCTGTAATATACGTTTCCCGTTGAAAGCAATATCCCCTCTTTAATTCCCACCTGCGCTGAGCTGTCTGTAAACAGCGCGATCGCATAGGGGGCTCCGCGAGAAGTTACATTGCCTACCAGAATACCCTGTCCGATCAGAATATCCTGAACCAGAAATTCAGCGGACCTGGTTGTATCCACCCTGATCTGCGCATACCCGTTTCCTGCCGCAAAAATGCACACTGCTACAGTAACAAGCATAAAAATTGTCTTTCCAGAAAACATTAGATCACCAGACCTGTAACTATAATAACGTACAATAATTTAATAAATTCTACTTAAAAAGACAAATTTCTGATTTTTATATAGTTAATAGTTGTTCCGAAACCCGGAACAGGATGTAATTATAATTCGTGAACCGGATGAATCATTCCGGGGTAACATGTAAACTATATCTGTTTTTCAGTCTGATAATCCGTTGATATGACTCCCGTATCCGGTCTTCGCCAACCGATCCTTCATTTATCAGCGACCGGATGATCAGGTGAATATTCCGGGCACCTGATTCATCTTCCGGGGCCAGATTATTGGAAAACAGCAGCACATCCACACCTGCATTGATACTAAGTTTGATCGCGGTTTTCAATCCATAGTGGTCGCTTATGGCACGCATATGCATATCATCCGAAAACACTACCCCGTCGTATCCAAGCTCGTTGCGTAGCAGTCCATTAATAACTGCATGTGACAAAGTAGCCGGAAGCTCCAGCGAGTCAAGCCTGCCATTGATGATATGTGCGGTCATAATGGCGTCAACCTTGCCGGCCTGGATCATTATCTGGTACGGAATCAATTCATCCGGTGTCCAGACTGCGGTGACATCGGCCATGCCCATATGTGTGTCGTCCGTGGAACTGCCGTGCCCCGGAAAATGCTTGAGGGAGGTTACGATCCGGAAATTACGGTGTGATCCAACAACCACGACTGCATGCCTCGCAACCACAGATGGATCAGCGGAGTAGGCTCTGCCCTTCCCTGCTATGATCGGGTTGGCGGCATTGGCAGCCAGGTCTGCAACCGGGGCAAAATTCACATTGATACCAAGTCCTGCCAGCGTTGCGGCCGTTAAATCAGCATAATAGCGGGTAGAGTCCGGGTTGTCAATGTTTCCAAGGTATTCTGCCGTAACCGATGGCGGGAAACCATATTTTATTTTAAGCCGGTTTATCCGGCCTCCCTCCTGGTCAATGGCGATCCAAAGCGGTATTGAAGCAGCCTTTTGCATCGTAAATGTGAGGTTTTTAAGCCCCCGCCATGGTTTCGAAGCAGAAATATTCTTTTCATAAAGGATAACACCGCCAACATACCCTTTATTGATATCGTTAAGTAAGGCGGTATCCGCATCGGCCGTTTTGCCATGAAAACCGACCATGATCATCTGACCTATCATGATTTCCAGCGAATCGGCCCGCATAGTTTCCGGTTGCCTGCCCGTGGCCGGCAGCGTCAGCAAAGAGCTGATCAGTGTACATAGAATTGACAGATAATTGTTAATATTTTTCATGTACCTCCCAAAGTATTTTTTCCATTTCGCGCTTAATATTACCCGAGGTGTTATTGTAATTGTTATTCATAAAACTGAATATCAGCATTTTCCCCTTTTTTGTTTTAAGGAATCCCGACAGGCAATGATTATTACTCAATGTGCCTGTTTTCCCGTAAATATAAGGAGGATCGGACGTGTACCAGTTTTTGAGCGTTCCGCTGCTGCCACCTGCAGCAAGCAGGCTGAATAACCGTTCTTCCGGTACGATTTCATATATTTTCTCCCAAAGCGCTACGATCGACCTGGGAGTAAACAGGTTATACCGGGATAACCCTGAGCCATCCACCCATACCGGTTCGTCCGGAAGGTCGGCAAGCAGGCTATCCTTGCTGTAATTTATTGCAATCCGGGTGTTGAGCGAATCAGAAAGGATGCCCGCACACATGAGCATGACCTGCTCAGCAAGAAAATTATCGCTCATTTGCATCATTCGTTTGAAAACAGAATCAGAAGGAATGCCATACAGCGTCATTGTTTCTTTATCCGGCAATTTATCCACAACTGTTATTTCGCGGAACAGCGTATCTTCAAGAAGTTCGCTTACCAATGCCGGACTGTATTTAAAAGGCACATGCCTGTTAAAAGACGCGGTATCATCAGGTGGCACGTAGAGCAACAAATTATCGGATTCATTTCTTTTTACCAAAGGGGATAGCAGGGAGTCATACGCAGGGGTTAGAAATTTCTCAAAAGTCCGTGGTGTAACCCAAAGACCCGTGGTATCTTTTTTCTTTTCGATTTGCACCACATTACCATATACCGGAAAGGATGACTTTTCAGGCTGGTACGCGTACATATAATCATCCCATGCCCAGCCTGGTCCAAAGGATTTGTCGTGGAAATTGGAAAACGATATATAAACGGGTATGTCAATGTTTACCAGAAAATCATAAACAGGACTCGCTGTTAAGTCAGGGTGCAGAAAGGAGGGGTCGCCAGTGCCCCAGATGATGAGTGAATCTTTCCGGAAGACATATTTCAACGCCGGCACCGAATCACCCAGCACATTCAATCCTGTAAAAAAGGTAAAAATTTTGGTATTGGAGGCAGGTATGAAATATCTTTTGCCATTAATATCGGCCAGTATTTTTTGTTTCCCGGGGTCATATAAATAAAAGCCCGTAAAGTTCCGGTTGAATACTTCCGATTGCCGGATATGTTTTACCACCGAATGGCTACAGGCCGACACCAACACAAATACTAGTGATAATGTTATTACAAAATTAAAAAATACACACCGGTAATCCTTACACATACAGTTCACTTAAGATTAAGAAAACAGAAGCGAATTAATAATAAATTATCAATAAAGAAAAGGGGAGTGCGTGAGAATATTTAAATAACGATCCTGTTTGCTATCAGCTCTTATATCAGAATAGAAATAATGATCATAAGAAGGCTGATTCCGAATAGGACCATAGCCAGAAGCTTACTGAAATTGATGTTTAATAAATCCTTCATTTTATTTCGTTTTTGTCCTTGTACATAAAACAATCAAATACTGTACCAGGGTTCCTGCTTACTTTGACCTGTTTACTTATTAATGGTTTAAAAAAGGAGTTTGTAACCAAAAATCTGAAAATTAAATTACAGCATAAATATCCAATACACTTTAATTTCTAACTTTAACCACTGAAAATTTTATAATACAAACCCCCATATGAAAATCCGTTTGCTAAGAAGATTAATTGCTTTGGCATTCGTCATTTATTGTACTGGTACCTTACAGGCTCAGAAATACAAGTATGATAAAAATGCCGGTTCGGAAGGAGCAAAGCAGGTGCTTGCTCAAATGGGGTTGGTAAACAATCCGGTCACCGAAGCATATATAAACAAAATCGGACAGCGCCTGGTCAGTGAGCTGGCTGCCAGGGAATTTGACTACACATTCCGGATTGTGGATATGATGGAGCCAAATGCTTTTGCTTTGCCGGGAGGGCACATTTACATATCAAGGGGCCTGTTGGCCGTAATGAATAGCGAAGATGAAATAGCCGGTGTGTTGAGTCATGAGATCATTCACTCCAGTCACAGGCATTCGTACAAGCAAATGAAGAAAAGCATCTTCCCGGCACTGTTGCGGTTGCCCGGAAGCATTATCGGTGCAGTCAATGAAGATGTAGGGGCCCTGATCAATGCGCCTCTGGATGTGGCAAGCAGGCTGAGGTTGGCGCGATACAGCCGGAAACACGAATATGAGGCGGATGAGTTTGGCATTCAACTTGTGGCAAAAGCCGGCTACGACCCCATGGCTTTGGCGCAGGCTTTGCAGATCATCGCTGACCAAGTGGAAATGCTCACCGGAAAAAAAAAGAAGTTCAGTTATTTCGATACCCACCCCTTTACCTCAAACCGGCTTGGAAAGATCGCCGAACTCTCTAAAACCCTGACTCCTGCAGCCAGACAGCGGTTTGCAAAAACGAGGACAGACCTTTATCATTTTCTGGAAGGCCTGTATTTTGGGCAGAACCCCGAACAGGGCGTATTCAGAAACAATATTTTTTATCATGCTGATCTGGATATTAGTATTACATTTCCTGAAAATTGGAACGGCAATAACAACCCGCAATATGTTGGGGCCAAAGAGCCGAAAGGCAAGGCTATGATAATCTGGGGTGTGCTGGGAATAAATGCGAATCCACACGAACTGGCCGAAGCCTATATTTCCAAAATGAAGAAGAAGTACGAGATCGAAGCTTATAAATCTGAGAAAATGAACATTAACGGTTTTGATGCATATATGTTTGCGGTAGACGAAGTTTCGGGCCGGGATATAAACAACATCACTGTGCTATGGCTGAACAAAAACGGACTAATCTTCCAGATGATCGCTACAGGTAAAAAGAAGTTCGAAAAAGATTTTATTGCTACGGCAACGAGCTTTCATGCATTGCGTAACGAGGAAAAACCGCTTGTTGCGGGTACGGTGCTAAGGGTGGCATCAGCCCGGGCAGATGAAACGCTGGCCGGCTTAAGCAAAAGGACAGAAAATGTATTGCAGGCTTCTTTTCTGGCACTGATAAACCGGCTGGACGAAGCCGCCCGGCTAAAGGCAGGACAGCCGGTGAAATTCGGCAGGGTTGAGGTATATACACCGGTAGGTAACTGATTTATTGATAGAAACAATCATCTACAATTAGTTTACATAAAATTTTTCTTCCTTCCAATTTGAAGGATTGCCAATTATATATTCCACAATGCGATGGTACGATTGGTCATTGCGGGTAATGTAGTCGTGAAACAGGAGTTGCCATGCAAAATCAGGGTTGATTTGTCATACCTGTATGGTTACGGCCGATTTGAATCCACGGATAACCGATGCCACATTTTTAGATTGGGGGCCAAAACGGTTTTTATAATCCATTTTCGGTTCCATATCCGTATCCTGTTGATTATATTTATTTTTATCGATAAAAATGATACCATGAAAATGGTTAGGCATTACCACACATACACCCAATGCCAGATTCATAACAGGTCGGATATGTGGTGATCTCATCCATTCGGATTTGACAATTTTCCCGATTTCAGACAAATGCATTTCGCCATTCATTATATCACCGAAATAGCAGATCCTGTTTTGCGTGCAAATGGTTACAAAATGGGATGCATGCCATGCATAATTCCAATGTTTCAACCTGGCGGATGGTATGTGGTATTTATTCTGGTATTGCTCCGGATTCTGGTTTAATACTTGTGATTTTGTTGAACCTTTCATTGATGAAATCTCAATTACGTATAAAATCAGGAAACATCAAAATATCTGTATCATCCTTAAAAAGGGTCATATCTGTCAAAACATTTATCACAGGTTTGCGTTTAAACACCTAACCTTTAATCTACACGCCTTTGAATGATTGATTTTCTCCCTTTTGGGAAGCTGCAAAATAATTTTGCGTGTTATTAAAGGTCATGCAACCTAAATGATATATTCAGGTCTTTTAATTCGTAAAATAATCAAGACAAACCAAAAAGTAAGGTGAAAGTGTAACCATTTTGATACACCTTAGTATTCAATCAGGAATTACAAATCAACAGGTCAAAACTCAAACTCTCAACATGTGCGTAACTTCAGCTATCTAACTGCCTTTGTTTTCATTTTTCATTCGTTTACTGTTTATGCTCATACATGGATTCCGGCTGATTCGATTAAGAAAAAAACCTATACTACTGCCCGGATAAAAGGGCAACCCCTTGTAATAGACGGTGTGCTCGATGATCCTGCCTGGGAACAGGTGGCGTGGGGCAATGATTTTATACAGTGGTCGCCCAATGAAAGAGAAGATCCCGCGCAACAGACCGTATTCAAGATATTGTATGATGAGAAAAATTTATATGTAGGAATCAGGGCTTATGATACAGAGCCTGGAAAAATTGTGAGACGTATGGGAAGAAGAGACAATTTTGATGGTGACTGGGTGGAAATAAATATCGACTCCTACGATGATAAAAGAACCGCATTTTCTTTTACAGCAAGTGTATCCGGTGTAAAGGGAGATAAATTTATTTCCGGCAATGGAAATAACTGGGATGAAAGCTGGGATCCGATATGGTACCTGAAAACCTCGATCGACGAACAAGGCTGGATCGCTGAATTCAGGATTCCCCTCAGCCAGCTCAGGTTTTCTTCCGAATACAACCAGACGTGGGGGTTGCAGATACAAAGAAGGTTTTTTCGCGAAGAGGAACGCTCCTTGTGGCAGTTTATTCCCCGAAACGACGTCGGATGGGTGCACAGGTTTGGCGAGCTAAGGGGTATTGAAGGCATTAAGCCACAAAAACAGGTTGAGATTATGCCCTACGTGGTTGGCAAAGCCGAACGCTACGAAGGTGAAGAAGGCAATCCTTTTGCAACAGGCAGGGACCAGGGTATCACTTTTGGCATAGATGGTAAAATAGGCATTACAAACGACGTCACACTGGACTTCACGGTAAATCCTGATTTCGGACAGGTAGAGGCGGATCCTTCACAACTGAATTTGTCGGCATTTCAGTTATTTTTTGAAGAACGCAGGCCGTTTTTTATCGAAGGTAACAACATCCTGAATTTTCAGGTAACCCAGTTCAGAAACGACAACCTTTTTTATTCGCGAAGAATTGGTGACCGCCCCAGCCGGTATCCGGATATGGGATCGGATGCGTATGAAAAAATACCTGATAACACCCGGATACTGGGCGCGGCTAAAATCACCGGTAAAAATAAAAACGGGCTGTCATTTGGGATACAGGAATCAGTTACTGCACGCGAATATGCCGAAATTGACATCAATGGTGAGCGTTCCAGAGAGCCGGTTGAGCCTCTGACAAACTACATTGTAGCTCGCGCTTCCCAGGACCTGAACAAAGGGAATACCGTATTCGGAGGAATGGTTACTTCCCTTTACAGGGATATTCGTGATCCTTCGCTGGAATTCCTGCATAAAAAAGCATGGTCGGGAGGGCTGGATTTGTTGCATCAATGGAACGACAAAAAATGGTTTTTTTCGGTAAATTCGGTGTTCAGCAATGTACAGGGAACCACAGAGGCCATTTATAACACACAAACTTCAAGTGAAAGGTATTTTCAACGGCCTGACAATTTTCATAAAAGCGTGGATACTACCCGAACATCGTTAACAGGTACCGGCGGTCAGGTTAAAATCGGAAAACAATCCGGAAAAATTATTTATGAACTGGGAACAACATGGCTTTCTCCTAACCTTGATCTCAATGATCAGGGTTTTCTGATGAATACCGACAATGCTGTGCAGTGGTTATTTGTGCAATACCGCATCAATAAACCATTCAGTATATTTCGTAATATGCGCGCATTTGGTATTCAGTATGCTACCTGGGATTTTGGTGGTGTAAGTACCGGCAATGGATTTAACTTTCAGTACAGCACGCAGTTTAAAAATTACTGGGGGTTCAATTTAGGGACAAACTTTAATGGGGCGCAGATATCAAACGCAGACCTGCGCGGAGGACCTTCCATATTATATCCCCGAAATGCGAATATCTGGTATTGGATCGGTACCGACAGCAGAAAAAAGTTTCAGGTTATGTTTAATAACAGCTACAGCCGGGGAGATGAAAAATATAATTCAAGCTCTCGCTTCTGGATGCGGTTCAGATACAGGCCGCTGGATGTGCTGAACATATCTATTTCTCCAAGCCTGAGTTACAGAACCAATCAATTGCAGTATGTAACTACAACTTCCTTCGGAAATGATCCGCGCTATATTACCGCAAACATCGACCAGAAAACCTACAGAATGGAAATACGGTTTAGTTATAGCATCAACCCGAATTTATCTCTGCAGTTTTGGGGGCAGCCCTTCGTTACAACCGGAGAGTACACTGCCTATAAGCGAATTACAGATTCCAAAGCCAACCGTTACACTGACCGGTTTCATACATTCACCGCCGATGAAATAGCCTTCGATGAAACTGAAAACCAGTATTATGTGGATGAAAATCAGGATGGCGTAACAGATTATCAGATTTACAACCCCAATTTCAACTTTCTGCAATTTCGCTCCAATGCGGTATTAAGATGGGAGTATAAACCGGGATCAACATTATTTCTGGTGTGGACACAGGAGCGTACCGATAATCCGCAATTTGCCGCAAACGACAATTCTCTTGGTGGCATTACGCAAAATTTGTTCGCGATTACCCCCTCAAATATGTTTTTGATCAAATACACTTACCGCTTTATTTTTTAATCAGATTTACAACTTTATTCGTAACTTTGCTGTTGTAAAGAATAAACTTACATTGAACAGATTATGTTTTCCTTCACACTTTTAGTGCTTGTAATAGGTGTTTTGGTGTTTCAGTTGGTATTGTTTTTTTTAGGTCGCAGCCGTAAACAAAATGTTAAAAAGGAAAATATATCTGCGCGGTTTAACATTAAATCGAGAAATGATGCCTGGAAACTGCTGAACAATCCGAAAGTGTCAGCCCGGGATAAGCTAAAGATCGAGGAGTTGTATAAGAGTATGTAATGTGCCTTATCGTAAAATAATTTTATTAGTAGTATTAAACGGATTTTTTCTGGCCTGTACCGCGCCAAAAGTAATAACACATACCGGCAGCAAAACCAACTTCGGCAGTTATTATACCTACCGGATCGAGCACCCTCCCATCCCTAAGGATTCGTCAGATACCGAAACCGCTAAATTTATTTATAAAATTGAGCAAACCGTTAAAATCCAGATGGACAGCCGGGGGTATGAGATGACGCCCCTTGCCGATCTGGTTATTGAATACAGACTCATCCTTGAAAACAAGGTAGATTACAGGGTTGATGACAGCTATTATTACAGAAACGCCTACAGGTATTACAGCTATCCATACTATCCGTATGTACAAAAGAAGGAATATATAAGAGGAATACTGATTGTAGAAATCAGGGAAGATTATGGAGATGCCCTTGTGTGGGAAGGTAGCCTGAATCTGAAATACAATAAAAGGTCAAATAAGAACAAGGCTAGCCCTGTCGAAAACGCATTCGATATGATTTTCAGCGAGTACCCCTACACGGCCGGAAATCCCAATCCGGTACAAAAACCCGATCTTGTAAACTGACCACGGATAAATTGCTTATATTCATCGGATATTTGAATAAGATATTTCTCTATGGGTAAGCAATCATATTCCAGCAATACCATTACCGTCACATGGGATTCGGAGGTTTGTATTCATTCTTCCGTTTGTGTAAATAACCTGGGAACAGTTTTCAATCCTGATAAAAAACCATGGATTGATATAGATGCGGAAGATGCAGAAATAATCAAAGCGGTTATCGGCAAGTGCCCCTCAGGTGCGCTTAGCTATGAGATGGCCCGTCGATCTCAGGAAAATACCGGCAGCGAAAGTGTGACAATCAAAATAGCAGAAAACGGACCTCTTCTGGTAAAAGGAAGCATCCTTATGGAGGATGCAACCGGCACACGGATAGAAACCAAAGCAAGTTTTGCGTTGTGTCGCTGCGGCGCTTCGGAAAGCAAACCGTTTTGTGACGGCTCACACAAGAAAATCGGGTTCAAAGGATAAACATTTTCATTCGTTGCCGGTAAAAATTGCAGCGGTGTAAACAGGGAGATATGCAGTACATGCAACCTTATTCCCTTCCGGCATTAATGCTTTTATGCAATCTGCTATACGGCCTGCCAGAACTCCGGACCAGGATAATATTTCAGATGCCGTGTTTTTTCTCCCTGTTACCTTGATTATATTTACGGTTTATTTACACCCGTAGTTCAACTGGATAGAACGTCAGATTCCGGTTCTGAAGGCTGAGGGTTCGAGTCCCTTCGGGTGTACTGATAAAATGTGTGCTGATTTAATAGTTCCAGTGTAATAATGAGTACTGGGACGAGAAGCCTGTCCCGATGAACAAAGTGATATCGGGAAGTCCCTTCGGGTGTACTGATAAACCGGATTACATAAGTGTGACCGGTTTTTTTGTTTGCCTATATCCTGTAATTTTATCGGCACTTTGTTCAACCCAAAACAACAATGATGAATTTCACAATAACTCTGGACCTTTTTCAGCTGATAAGTATTTTGCTTGCTTTGGTGTTTTTTATTTGGGTTTTTAAAGTGATGGAGCCAGAATGGTTCTACAAAATAAGTAAACCCTACAAGTGGCAAGAAACAATTAAACGAGGAGAAATATCGGATAACCTGAAGAAACTGGAAAGAACATACCGGGACAAAGTCCGGCTTTATACTTTTTGGCTACAAATTGAACGTTTAAAAAACGAAAAGATACCGGGAGATTTTGCCGAATTGGGGGTGTATAAAGGAGAAACAGCCAATATTATTCACAAGATGGATACCGCCAGAAAATTGCATTTGTTCGATACTTTTAAAGGCTTCGATAAACGAGATTTACTGATGGAAAATAGTACCAAAGAGAAGTTCAGTACATCAATTTTTTCCGATACAAGTTTAGAAATGGCGAAAAAAATCATTGACGGAAACGAAAATGTATATTTTCATCCGGGATATTTTCCTGATTCTACTGAAAATTTAGACGAAACGAATTACGCTTTTGTTCATCTCGATGCAGATTTGTACAAACCTACTTTTGCGGCATTGAATTATTTTTATCCTAAACTTTCTGCTGGTGGTGTTATCATCATTCACGATTATAACCACACCTGGGATGGTCTTCGAAAGGCGGTTGATGAATTTTCACAATCTGTTCCGGAGACATTCGTAGAAATAGCAGACTGGCAAGGAAGTGTGATGATTGTGAAAAATTCCTATTTATAATTACTGGTGTCCGGTTAAATCCCCTCTTGGGAGGGGTAGGGGTAGGTTTATTAATAATTTATTCCTGCCTGCCCCAGAGGGATGCTTGTGGCACCGGCAGGCACGGCAATTTTTTTTGAATAAACGACTTTATGGACAAACTCTAGTTAGTTAACTTTTACAATTTCCTTCCCATTACGGTCGATTACTCCCCATTTACCATTTAAGTAAACTTTAGCACGGTTACTTTCAAAGGCCTTTATTTTTTCATATTTCGGAGCAATTAGTTCTTTTCCATCCTTGTCCATTAATCCCCAATATCCTTCATTTGATATTTTGTATCCACCTTTATCCAGATTCACTATTTTATCATATTTAGGGGCTGTTATTTCTTTACCATCCCAATTAATAATTCCCCACTTCTCATTCAGTTGTACTTTTGCTTTACGGTTTTGGAACGATCCTATCTTTTCATACTTAACTGGCACAATTTCCTTTCCATTCCAATCAATAATACCCCATAATTTATTCAAAGAAACTTTGGCTCTGTGGTCTTTAAATGATTGTATTACCTCATATTTTGGAGTTACAATTTCATTTCCATCTATATCAATTATCCCATACAATCCATTTTCCTGCACCTTAGCCCGGCCTGATTCAAATTTTCCAATCTTGTCATAACCACCTGATTGTGCGAACAAAAAAGAAACATTTAAAAGTGTTATTAAAGCAACAGTAATTGAACCTGACATGTTATGTACTTTTATCATATTGTAACTGAGAAAACTTATGATACGATACAAATCTAAAAAACCTTGTGATACTTCGCAATACGGAAGGATAAATGAAATACTGGTAATCATCATTAAGAAATAATTATGAACTACCTCGGGGCAAGCCTACGAGGTATCAAGTAAGGAGTTATTTTTAGTTTATACGAATCAAGCTTCGGGAAATCATACCCATAGAGATTGAATTAAAGAAAAGAGTTGAGTAAACGGAATCTCAGATGATTTTGTAGAGGGTAAATATTCGATGAGATCAATTTTTTTTGACTTTTACAATTTCCTTACTAATACGGTCGCTGTTACATTCCGGCAACCATAAGCCGGCATTCAGGGCCTTTTTTTTCACCTCACATCAAAAATTATCCGGCTATCCCAAATCTATGCGTTATTTTGGCGAAAACAACCATTTTGGTGTTATGCCAGTGTCAGGAAATGTAAAGTTGTGCGTACTATTGATGTTTATCGGAATTGTTTCCAATGCACAACAACTCCGGATCAGCCGAACGGATATACCTGTAGTTATTGATGCCAGAATGGATGATCCGGTATGGCAGGAAGCGGATATAGCCACTCATTTTATGCAAAACTTCCCCTACGACAGTTCCGAAGCAATAGCCCAGACCGAAGTGCGAATGGCCTATGACAACGACTTCATTTATGTGATTGCTAAAATGAAAAACAACGGCCCGCGCAAGTATGTGACGCCCTCCTTACGGCGCGATTTTCGTGGCCAGGCGTTCGACAGCTTTTCGGTGATCCTTGATACCTACCAGGACAAGACGAATGCCTTTCTTTTCGGAATTAACCCTTTTGGCGTTCAGCGTGAAGGGCTGATATCCGGTGGAGGGGGTGGCGCCGGCGGTGGAGGCGGCGGCGGCAGAGGCGGTTCAGGTGGAAGCAGTATTTTTTCACTGAGCTGGGACAACAAGTGGTACTCAGAAGCCCGCGTAGCAGAAGATTACTGGATGGTAGAGATGGCCATTCCGTTTAAGTCGATCCGCTTCAAAGAAGGATTAAGCGCCTGGTACATCAATTTTTACCGCATCGACAGCCACACCGGCGAACGTTCCACCTGGTCGCCCATACCGCGGAATTTCAGCATAATAAATCTTGCATTCTCGCAAGAACTGATTTGGGATAATCCATTGTCAAATCCGGGATCAAACATTTCGCTTATTCCCTATGCCGCTTTAACCACCTCCAAAGATTTTGGAGAAGGATTGCCCTCCGAAACTACCTTTACGGCAGGAGGCGACGCCAAGGTAGCCCTCACTCCTGCCCTTAACCTTGACCTGACCATTAACCCGGATTTCTCACAGGTGGAGGTTGACAGGCAGGTAACGAACCTCGACCGGTTTGAAATCTTTTTCCCTGAAAGACGACAGTTTTTTCTTGAAAATGCCGATTTGTTTGCCTCGTTCGGATCGTCAGGTACCCGGCCATTTTTTTCGAGAAGGATAGGAATTGCCCTTGATACCGCCACCGGCCAGAATATTCAGAATCAGCTTTATTTTGGGGCCAGGGTAAGCGGAAAGATCGATAATAACTGGCGTATCGGCCTCATGTCGGTACAGGCGGCGCAAGAGAATGATATTTTCCTCCCCTCCACCAATTACACTGTAGTTTCCGTGCAGCGCAAGGTGCTTGCCCGTTCCAACATAGCGATGTTGTTCGTAAACAAGCAGGCGTTTCAGGATTCTATCGGTGCAGACTTTACATTCAGCCCGATGGCGTATAACCGGGTGTTGGGATTGGATTTCAACCTTGCCACAGCAGATAATAAATGGAACGGCAAAGTCTATTACCATCGCTCGTTCGACAATGAAAAACCGGATTCGGCATTTGCCGCAGGCGCTCAGATCAATATGGGCACCTATCGCTGGGAATTCCGGGCAACAATGCGTAATACGGGCGCTAATTATAACCCCGAAATGGGCTTTGTGCGAAGAAAAGATATTGTGCAACTGGCTCCTACACTCTGGTACAACCTTTATCCTTCTTCCGGCAGCATTCAGTCACACGGGCCGGGATTTGATTTTGATATGGTTGGTAACCAAAAATATGGCTTTCTCGATTGGGATGTCAACATGATGTACCGGATCAATTTCCGGAGTACTGCCCGTTTTAATATGCGCCTGCGCAGGGAATATACCTACCTGTTTGAACCTTTTGATCCCAGCGGAAGCGGAGGCCGGGACCTGGATGCCGATACGGAGTACTACAACAACCTGATTATCGCTAGTTTCAGTTCGGATCAGCGCAACAGTTTTTTCATTACAATTTCAACCCGCTCCGGAGAATATTTCAACGGTACTCGCCTTAATTTTTCCGGAGAGCTTACCTACCGGTACCAACCCATCGGGTTTGCTTCGATTAACTTCACGTACAACCGCATACGGCTGCCGGAACCTTACAACGATGCAAACCTCTATCTGGTCGGACCACGGATAGACTTTACCTTTACAAGAAAGATATTCTGGACGACGTTCATCCAGTACAATAACCAGATCAACAATGTAAACATCAACTCCCGCATTCAGTGGCGCTACAAGCCTGTTTCCGATCTTTTCATTGTATATACGGATAACTACCTGGCAGGCACTGACGGAAAATTTGTGGATTTCAGCCAACCTAAGTCACGGGCACTTGTTATAAAACTCACCTACTGGCTGAATCTTTAATCAGGAAAAATGTGCGCTGCTGAAATAAACATTTTAGGGACTGGTATCTTACAGTAACGCAAGCACTTTTAGTCATTCGGATAAAGAAAGCGATGATTAACTTTTAATGCTTCTTTCAAATTGCTTAATTTCCACCGATGAACGCAAAAATTAATAAGATTCAATCCAATACACCCCTGATTGGTACCATTGTTACTCTGAATAACCCGCAAATAACAGAAATGTTATCATCAGCAGGGTTTGACTGGCTGATGATTGATATGGAACATTCAACTTTAACAATTGGTGAGGTACAATGTTTGCTTCAGTCAATGCATCCGGATTGCATTTCCATTGTTCGGATTCCCGGTAACGATCCGGTCTGGATAAAACGGGTGCTGGAAACCGGATGCGATGGTATTATGGTTCCTCTAGTAAACAGCGAAGATGAAGCAAGAGTTGCAGTTGATGCAGCCAAATATCCATCTGACGGGAGCAGGAGCTTCGGCGTATCTAGGGCACACGGCTACGGGGCCAGATTTGATTCTTATATAAATAGTGCCAACCAGGAAACGGTGGTACTTATTCAGGTTGAACATATCAAAGCAGTAAACTATATCGAACAAATTCTGTCGGTGAAAGGAATCGGCGGTATATTTGTCGGGCCCTATGACCTTTCAGGTAGCCTGAATCGGATTGGTAATATTTCGGATGAGGAAGTTCAGAAGGCCATCGATATTGTAAAAGCCTGCTGCTGACGACATAACATACCATATGGAAATTTCGGTATGCAACCCGAAGCAGTACAGGCAGAGATAAACGACGGTTGTAAATTTGTACTTGTTGGGATAGATTTTGTAATGTTATTGGCAAGCACCAGCCGGTATGTAGAATTATTGAAATTATCTCGCTGAATATCTATTGAACCGGGTGCGTATAAAACACGTACTAACTGCTGTATGGCCATTGGACAATTGGATAACTTTGGATATATTAATTTATTGATACACAGCCTTTTATATTTTTCACCGTTATTATGGAAATCGTATAATTGGTCAAAATTGATTTCAACCCAATCAAAAGCGGGGCTAAATATGCACATTGATTATACGGCATTGATTTAAACAGGGACCCTGGTAAGGTCTCTTTTATTATATAAATGGAGTTAAATAAGTACAGCAAAACCGTTACCCAGGACCCTACCCAGCCGGCGGCACAAGCCATGCTGCATGCTATCGGCCTTACACACGATGACCTCAAAAAGCCCCAGATTGGTATAGTCAGCACGGGTTTCGAAGGCAATCCCTGTAACATGCATCTGAATATGCTGGCGGCAAAAGTAAAGCAGGGAATCCAGGAAACGGGATTTATCGGGCTACAGTTTAACACCATCGGTGTCAGCGATGGTATTTCGATGGGAACGCCCGGAATGAGGTATTCACTTCCATCGCGTGATATTATTGCAGACTCCATTGAAACCGTGGTGAATGCCCAAAGCTATGACGGACTGGTGGCGGTGGTGGGTTGTGACAAAAACATGCCCGGGGCATTGATGGCCATGGGAAGAATAAACCGCCCTTCGATCATGGTTTATGGAGGTACGATCGCTTCGGGTACGTATAAAAACCAAAAGCTGGATATTATATCGGCATTCGAAGCACTCGGACAAAAAATTGCAGGTACTATCAGCGAAGATGACTACCGGGGGGTAATCGAAAATGCCTGTCCTGGTGCAGGTGCCTGCGGAGGCATGTACACGGCCAATACCATGGCGTCAGCCATTGAAGCAATGGGATTGTCGCTACCGTACAGCTCTTCCAACCCGGCCAACAGTAATGACAAAACAGAAGAATGCCTCGAGGCCGGACGTGTTATGAAGTCGCTGATTGAAAAAGATCTGAAACCAAAAGATATTCTTAGGCGGGAGTCGTTGAAAAATGCGTTTACACTCATTATCGTGCTTGGCGGTTCTACCAATGCTGTACTTCATTTTATGGCAATCGCCCATGCATTTGACATCCGGTTTACACTTGACGAATTCCAGCAGATCAGCGACCGCACGCCTTTTCTTTCCGATCTAAAACCAAGCGGTACATACCTGATGGAAGACCTGCACCAGGTAGGCGGTATTCCTGCAGTAATGAAGATGATGCTTGATAACGGTATGCTTAACGGTGATTGCCTGACCGTAACGGGTAGAACAATCGCCGAAAACCTGCAGGATGTGATACCTTTAACGGAAGAGCAAAAGGTGATAAAACCGCTTTCAGATCCGGTAAAAAGTTCCGGTCATATTCAGATATTGTACGGAAATCTGGCTGAAGACGGTGCCGTTGCTAAAATAACCGGTAAAGAAGGCGAAATTTTTGAAGGAACGGCCCGTGTTTTCAACAGTGAATTTGAGGCAAACGAAGGCATCGGAAAAGGGCTAGTAATCAAAGGGGATGTAGTCGTGATCCGATTTGAAGGTCCGAAAGGCGGCCCAGGCATGGCCGAAATGCTCAAGCCGACGGCAGCGATTATGGGGGCCGGTCTTGGTACTGAAGTAGCGCTTATAACCGATGGAAGATTTTCCGGAGGCACGCATGGCTTCGTAGTCGGGCATATCACGCCTGAAGCACAAACCGGTGGCGTCATCGCGCTGGTGCAGGATGGCGATATCATTCGCATTGATGCGGTGAAAAATACGATTGAATTAAAAATAACAGATGAGGAGCTTGAAAAAAGGCGGGCTTCCTGGACGCCCCCTGAGTTGAAACATAACAAAGGCATTTTATATAAATATGCACGGATGGTATCGCCTGCATCTGCTGGCTGCATCACCGATTATTGAACCTGATATTGTAGCAATATGGAAACGCTCGTCTTAAAAAAGAAAAAGAATAATGCCAAAACACCGGTACGGTTATCAGGCGCTGAGGCGCTTATCAGGTGCCTGGTGGAGGAAGGAGCAGACACCCTTTTCGGATATCCCGGAGGGGCCATTATGCCCATCTATGATGCCCTTTATGATTATGGCGACAGGCTGAATCATATACTTGTAAGACACGAGCAGGGGGCTACTCATGCAGCCCAGGGTTATGCAAGGGCTACTGGCAAAACAGGTATTTGTTTTGCCACATCAGGGCCGGGTGCAACCAATTTGATCACCGGGATTGCAGACGCATTTCTTGATTCTACCCCACTGCTCTGCATTACAGGCCAGGTGATTTCGGGTTTGTTGGGTACGGATGCCTTCCAGGAAACAGACGTGATAAGCATATCCAAGCCGGTTACAAAATGGAACTTTCAGATCACACGTGCCGATGAAATCGCTCCGACGATGGCCCGGGCATTTTATATAGCGCGTTCCGGACGTCCCGGACCAGTGCTTATAGATGTTACAAAAGACGCTCAGCTCGAGGAATGTGACTTTGTATATAATAAATGCAGGTCCATTCGCAGCTATAAGCCCGTTCCTGTTATCGAAGAAGTAAAATTGAAAGAAGCCGCCACACTCATCAACCAGGCTAAAAAGCCATTTATGGTGTTTGGCCAGGGCATCTTACTTTCAGGTGCAAAAAAGGAGCTGAAACTGTTTATTGAAAAATCCGGAATTCCGGCCGGTGCTACCTTGCTTGGACTTTCTGCGCTGGATTCTGACCATCCGCTCCATATGGGCATGCTCGGTATGCATGGAAACTATGCCCCAAACGTAAAAACGAATGACTGCGATGTACTGATCGCTGTCGGAATGCGCTTCGACGACCGGGTAACCGGAAATGTGAAATCCTATGCAAAAAATGCAAAGGTGATTCACATTGAAATTGATGACGCCGAAATTGATAAAATTATTAAAACGGATGTGGCCATACATGCCGACGCCAAAGAAGCCCTTACGAAATTGTTGCCGCTGATTAAAGCAAAAACCTATCCGGAATGGGTTGCAGAATTCGAAGTATGCAAAAAAATCGAAAACGAAAAAATAATCCGTAAAGATATTTATCCGGAATCCGGAAAGATAAGGATGGGTGAAGTAGTGAACCTTATTTCGGAAATTACGGACGACAATGCCGTGATTGTATCCGATGTCGGCCAGCATCAGATGGTCACCGAACGCTACTACAGGTATAGCACTACAAACAGCAATATTACTTCAGGCGGCCTGGGCACCATGGGCTTTGCCTTACCGGCTTCCATAGGCGCTAAAATAGGCCAGCCCCACAGACAGGTGGTAGCTATCATTGGCGACGGGGGCTTTCAGATGACCCTGCAGGAGCTGGGAACGATATTTCAATACAAGATACCGGTGAAAATCATAATCCTTAATAATAATTTCCTCGGTATGGTCCGGCAATGGCAGCAGATGTTTTTTACCAAACGCTACTCGTTCACCGAGCTGGTAAATCCGGAATTCAGTAAAGTGGCTGAAAGCTTTGGCATAACTTCCCAAAAGATCAGCGAAAGGGAGGATCTTAAAGCAGCTCTGAATGAAATGATGGAACACGAAGGCCCGTATCTTCTGGACATCATCGTAGAGAAGGAGGAAAACGTTTTCCCTATGGTACCTTCGGGAGCAAGTGTATCAGATATTAGACTGGAATAATAAAAACTATGGAAAAAAGACGATTTACAATAAGTGTATTCTCCGAAGACCGGATTGGTCTGCTTCACAGCATTACGATCATATTCACCCGAAGAAAATTGAGTATTGAAAGCATCAACAGCTCAGAATCTGAACGTAAAGGTATTTACCGCTATACCATTGTGTTTTCTTCCGACTATAACATGGCAAGAAATGTTACGAAACAAATTGATAAGCTCATTGATGTATTGCGGGCTTTCCTGCACGAAGAGGAGCAGATCATTCATCGTGAAATTGCCCTTTACAAGGTGGCAACTTCCTCTTTTTATAATGGCAATGAAGTGGAACAACTTTTAAGGAAGCATTCGGCCAATATAATCCGCATCGAGCAGGATTATCTTGTGATCGAAAAAACAGGCTGGAAAAAAGAAACGCAGGCACTGTTGAAGGATCTGGAGCCTTACAATTTACTGGAATTTGCAAGATCTGCACGGGTAGTGGTAACTAAAAGGTGGAAACGGCTGCATAAAAATGTACTCGAATTAGAGCAGGAACATTAACCAAATTGAAATTAAATTGAAACCACAATAAATAAATTAAAAAAATGGCAAAAATTAATTTTGGCGGAGTGGTAGAAAACGTGATCACCAGAGAGGAATTTCCGCTCGATAAAGCAAAAGAAGTACTGAAAGACGAAACCCTGGTTGTAATAGGTTATGGTGTGCAGGGTCCCGGGCAGGCGCTTAATCTGAAGGATAACGGATTTAACGTAATAGTCGGACAACGTAAAAATTCAACCACATGGGAGAAAGCAGTAGCAGACGGATGGCAGGAGGGTATCGGCCTGTTTGAGATTGCGGAAGCCTGTGAAAAAGGAACGATCATCATGAACCTGCTTTCGGATGCCGGGCAGATCAGTGTCTGGCCTATTATGAAGGCGCACCTAACGGCAGGAAAATGCTTGTATTTTTCTCATGGTTTTGGCATAACCTTTCACGATCAAACCGGTATCATTCCTCCGAAAGACATTGATGTGATACTTGCGGCGCCCAAAGGATCGGGCACTTCGTTGCGCAGGATGTTTCTTGCCGGCAAGGGTCTTAATTCCAGCTATGCGGTATTCCAGGATGCAACCGGAAAAGCAAAGGAACGCGCCATTGCGCTTGGAATCGGCATTGGCTCCGGATATCTGTTTGAAACCACTTTCAAAAAGGAGGTTTATTCCGACTTAACAGGCGAACGTGGCGTACTGATGGGCGCCATTGCCGGAGTATTCGAAGCGCAATACAATGTGCTGCGCAAACACGGGCACACGCCCTCTGAAGCATTCAACGAAACGGTGGAAGAGCTTACCCAAAGCCTGATGCCCCTGGTAGCTGAGAATGGCATGGACTGGATGTACGCCAACTGTTCTTCTACGGCGCAGCGCGGGGCGCTGGACTGGAGGCATAAATTCAGAGAAGCCACAAAGCCGGTTTTTGAAGAGTTGTACGAAAGTGTGGCAGCCGGCAGGGAAGCAAAAAGGGCCATTGAAGAAAACAGCCGACCCGATTACCGCGACCGTCTGGAGAAAGAGCTGGCAGAGATCCGGGAATCAGAGTTGTGGCGCACAGGCGTGGAGGTACGGAAGCTGAGACCTGAAAATAATTAGACTATAACGAACGAGTGTTAGTTAGGTAGCTTCTGGATTATTTCAAAGGCTTTTTTTTGACATTTATGGTTCGGGTAAAGAACCAATGCCCTACAAAAACTAGTGTGCTTTAGCAAGCGAAGCATTGCGCAAAATGTACTTTTTTGATCCAGTATTTTGTAATGCTTTATTGCATCAGAATTTCGATATGAATCTATGTTGACATCTTTCCACATGTAAAACATTAAAAATGCCTACGGAAAATGGAACGCTTTACACTGCACTAAAAGCGCTCCAGGGGCTAATAGCTTTTTTTCTTTTAGCGAAAATGTCTGAATCACCGATTAATCCAATTGCACCAATAACATTGATATCATTCTTGTAATCCGATAATCTGTGTAAATGCGTGATTCAGACATTAAGCTGGAAAAATAAATAAAATTTTGATCCGAAAAAGAACTTTGAAGCTTCATTCATATAATAATAGCCTGCTTTTGCTTGCTACAAGGTCCCTGCCTGCCATGCCTCCGGCAGGGCAGGCCTTACAGGTGACCTTGTAGTGGGTAATTGGGTAAAAGGAAAGACCCAGGAGAGACAGAACTTATTTACCACTTCAAGGTTACTCGATAGTGAACCTTGAAGCTCAGGACAAACTTTTCCTTAACAACGCAAAGGTCTCTGCCTGCGCCAAGGGGATTTAGGGGGTTGTATTCAAAATTTGTACTTTCCTTTGCTTTTGAACCTATCCAACTATTTGATTATGCTTGTGTCTGTGAATTTTTCAAACAAAATGGTTTTTGATCTGGTGTATTTAATTAAGACTAAATCAAATAGTAATATTCAAGTGGTTATTTCTAAAAACTGAAAAAGCTCAACATTGTTTCTTCCTTTTACATATAGCAAACAACCATTTCCTTTTGTAATTTCAACCTCTCAAACATTAACACTTTACCAATGAAAAAATTACTGATTATGGCAGAAGCTTTATTTATTATTATTGCTTCCTGCACCAATAAAACCATAGATGACTATAATTTATTAAATGAAGAAAACGGGAAAACAGAAATACAAATGAAAGTGGATGAATATGCAACGTTCAGGCTTACTGCAGACCTGAGTATGCTTTCGGAAAATCAGAAAAAGATGATCCCTATAATGATCGAAGCTGCAAAGATCATGGATGGCATATTCTGGAAAGAAGCATACGGCGACAAAGAAGCCCTGATGCAAAGCATCGAAGATGAAGCCACACGGCGCTTTGCTGAGATCAATTACGGTCCCTGGGACCGGCTTAACAACGACAAGCCGTTTATCGATGGTATCGAACTCAAACCGGCAGGAGCACAGTTTTATCCGGAAGATATGACAAAGGAAGAGTTTGAAGCATGGGATAATCCTGAAAAAAGCAGTCTTTACACACTTATCAGGCGCGATGATGATGGCGCACTGATTGCCCTGCCTTATTCTACGGCATTTCAGGAAGAACACATGAAGGCTGCTGAATTATTGAGAGAAGCTGCTGCCCTGGCTGATGATGCAGGTCTGAAAAAATATCTTGAAATGCGGGCGGAAGCGTTGCTCTCGGATGAATATCGTGAAAGTGATATGGCGTGGATGGACATGACCGGCAATACCATCGAACTCGTGATCGGCCCGATCGAAAATTATGAAGACAAACTCTACAACTACAAAGCCGCACACGAAGCCTACATTTTGATCAAAGACAAGTCATGGAGCAAACGGCTGGCCAAATACGCTTCCTTTCTGCCTCAACTGCAGGCAGAATTGCCGGTGGCAGCAGCGTATAAAACCGAAAAACCAGGCACAAATTCACAACTGAACGCCTACGACGTGGTGTATTACGCCGGCGACTGCAACGCAGGCAGTAAAACCATTGCCATCAACCTGCCTAATGACGAACAGGTTCAACTGGCCAAAGGGTCGCGAAGACTGCAACTGAAAAATGCCATGCAGGCCAAATTTGACAAAATAATGCTGCCTATAACGGATGTACTGATTTCGGAAGCTCAACGAAGCCACGTAAAGTTTGACGCTTTTTTTACCAATATCATGTTTCACGAAGTGGCGCACGGCCTCGGTATCAAAAACACAATTAACGGGAAAAGTACAGTACGTAGGTCGCTGCAGGAAAAGGCATCGGCGCTTGAAGAAGGTAAAGCGGACATCCTCGGTTTATACATGGTTACCAAACTTCATGGCATGGGAGAAATTGAAGGTGATTTGATGGACTATTATGTAACGTTCCTGGCAGGTATTTTTAGATCGGTCCGTTTTGGCGCATCCAGTGCACACGGCAAAGCCAACATGATCCGCTTCAACTATTTCCAGGTACAGAACGCTTTCCCCTTTGACAACAAAACCGGCACCTATGCAGTCAATTTTGATAATTTTCAGGCAGCAATGAATTCTCTTTCCGAAAAGATTCTGACACTGCAGGGAAATGGCGACTATGAAGGAGTGACGAAGCTTTTTGATGAAATGGGTAACGTAGGAGATGAACTGCAGGCTGCACTTGACCGTGTAAGCAAAGCCGGCATCCCCAGAGATATTGTGTTCGAACAGGGTGTGGACTTACTCGGTCTTTGATGCCTTAAGAAAAGTTAGTTCTACCGTTTTGTTTTTATCAGGATCACTCCGTTTTTACCGTTCACGCCATAGATGTTTGCGGGCGCTACATCTTTTAGGATGGTGATATTTTTTATATCGCTTACCTCCACCATGGAAGCAATGTCCTGGTAATGCGTGCTTACTGGCACATCGTCGAGCACAAAAAGCGGCTCTTGATTTACCTGAGGATTGGATCCCATTCTGATCATAACCATCATATTATTACCCGAACCTCTCACCTGAATACCGGGAACACGCCTGAGATAGTCCGTCAGCGAAAATGCCGGATTATCCACTACAACAGTGGCACCCAAACTGGTTACGGTATTTTTATTCTGGCTCCCAAAACCTACATCTACATTGTTATTTTTACCCGCTCTGGAAGAGTGCCTTTGATTCCCGGAGTAGCACGATGTCAGGAATACTGCAAAACCGGTAACAAATATGATTTTCAGGTTTTTCATCCCAGACGGTTTGTTTATATAAATTTAGGCCATTTTTCATTCAAATTCAACGGGTTCTACCACAAATTTAATGGAAGATTGGAGTCGGGAGACGGAAGTCCGAAGCCAGTAAGCCGTATGCCCTTCGCTGCCCCTCAGCCGATAGCTATCGGCTCCTGAAGCCTGCCTGCCGCAGGCAGGGGGACGTCCATCGCACTACCGGAAGGTTGGGCTAGTTGGCAGTTGGCAGTTCGCATTTACCAGAAATCCCTGGTCGGCAAGCCGGCTTATGGTCTCGAAGTGTTCGTTTTCGATTTCATGGCTGGCTTCCACCAGGTTATGATTTCCGGATTTAATGAGGAATACGAGCATAAACTGACCCGGTGACTGGCCGTACAAGGTATTCCCTTCTGTCATCAGCATGATTGTAATAAGTATTTTCCTGAAACCAGAGGATCCGTGTTGTTTCAACATTCAGGTTTTTGAGTTTAACACCGAATTTAGTAGTACTTCTGAGAGAATTTCAAAATCTTCTTTCGTATTGTATAAATGAGGTGCTACACGTATCGAAGAGCCCCTGACCGACACATATACTTTTCTTGATTCCAGTTCCTTTTTGATCAGGTTAATATCAACACCACCGGGCAAGCGTATTCCAAACAAATGGCTCCCCCTGAAGTTTTCATCTTCAATCCAGAAGCCTGCTTCCCGAAGTCTGTCGATGGCAGCCTGGCTTATGTCTCTGCAATACTCCTGGATGCTGGGAATACCCCACGTCTGGATTTGCTTCAGGGCTGCAAGCATCATAGGCACAAGAATAAAATTACTATGTTCACCCACTTCGTACCGCAGCGCACCCTTCTGATACCTGTCTTCATAATCTACCAGTCCTGCAAAATCTTCGCTGTTTATCCGGTTGATCCAGTTCTCTTCGATAGGTGTTCCGTTATTGAAACGTTCTCCATAATAAGCCAGTCCGATACTGTAAGGTCCCATCAACCATTTGTAGCCGGCACACACCAATGCATCGGGGTCAATATCCTGTACGTCAAAAGGGAGTGCGCCTACGGATTGCGTGCCATCTATGATCAGGGCGGCGCCTGCTTCCCGGGTTTTTACGCGTATTGTTTTCAGGTCAAACAGTGTGCCGTCAGCCCAGTGGCAATGCGATAAAGACACCAGCGCTGTATTTGGATTGATGGCGTCTAATATTTGTTGATTCCAGGTATTGCCGCGTCCGGTAAATGTATCGGGAGGTTGAATGATTTTAATTGCAGCGTGTTGTTCTTCAGCGAAGCGATACCAGGGATATGTATTACTCGGAAACTGTTCTCCGGCAATAACGATTTCAGCATTTTCAGGGATGTCCATGTTTTTGGCAATGTTGGCCATTCCGTACGAAACCGAAGGGATAATTACCACCTGACCAGGGTCAGGGCAATTGATGATATTTGAAAAAGCTTCTCTTAGTCTTTCGACCGGTTCGAAAAAATCTTCAACTTTTACCATAAAAGGTGTTTTCTTTCCTTTCATTCCCTGGATTCCTGCATTTTCTACGGTATGCAGTAAAGGCGACATAAATGCACAGTTCAGGTACCGCGCTCCTTCCGGCAGGCTGAACAATTCTCGCTGACAATGTATCATAACAATTTTGAAGGATCCCTCATATATCGTTTAACTATTTATGTTACAAAAATAAAGGGCAATAAGAACTGACACCTAATTTATTCCTTAAAAGAACGAAACTGTAATTTTCAAGGAAAGGCTCCGGTGATGGCTAACCTCTAAATATTCGTATAGTCAATATCATCTGTTGAGTCACAGTATGACTTGAGCTGCCGGAGAATATGGGTCATATTTTTACCCAGTCTCTTTCGTATCATCGGTAAAAGTATCCATCCCCAATACGGTTTTAACTGATAGTGTCCTTCTATCTGAATTTTTGTTCCTGAATCAAAAGTGGTTAGTATAAAATAAAAAGCGATTTCTTTTGCAAAAGGGGCGGAGGTCAAGCGTTCTCCATATACCATTGTATCATCGCCAAAATCATTCACTATCGTCTCAAAATCAGCAAATCCGCCATTGAACAAACATCTGTGCTTTGTTCCGACGCGGTTCAGTCGGGCTTTTTCATAATCCAGCTCATTGATGTCTTTTCGCCAAAGAAGTCGTAAATCAAGGTTGTTTACCAATTCGAAAACAAAATATATTGATTTGGAAATGATTATTTCTTTTTTTACCGGATCGGGAATTTTAACAGGTGGCGGTGGCGGTGCAGGATCGGGGACCTCGTCATGAAGCGATGATAACGGCACGTAATTGAAATGTATCACATTGCCGTCATATTCAGTGTTACTGCTTTTTAAAGTAACCCATGGAAAAAGATTCGGGTCCGCGGCTTTTTCTTCCGGAAGTATAGCATTGGTCAAAAGCAGGTATTCGTTTTCGTCCAGGTCATTTTTTAGTAACCTGTGAGCGAGCACCAAAGTGGGGCCAAATGGTTTTTTTTTGTCCTTTACACTTGTAAAACCGATCTCACCTGCATGCACGATTACTTTCAGGCTTAGCGCTGATGCATTCGAGCAGGCGCCGCAATGGCATACACGTTCGGTATTATACTTTTTCAGATGTGTATGAAACGCTATGAATAATTTTTCGGTTTGTGAAATAATATCGGATACCGGCGGCACCTCATTATATTTATAAAACAGGACGGCATCACCCTCCACTTCTGATACCTCCAGGCCCAATATATTGGTATCAATGATTACTTCAAGCAATTCGGAGATAATATGCTGGGCATGAGAGATCTCAGTGTTGTTTACAAAATCAGTAAAACCACTTATATCCGGAATGTATATCAATGAGTCAGCCACTGTCTCTATTTTTTTCAGGAGTCACACCGGAAAGTTCAACCTTTTTATCTGTATTTAAAGTTGAAAGCTTTGTTGCTTCAAACTTAAATTCCTGTGAAAAGTAATAATTAATAATGTAATTCGATTCACTGCCGCATTTAATGTAAATTAAATTCATTATATCTTTCGAGTTTTGCGGCGACAACATGTATGGAACTATCTAAAAATCCAAATAGAGATATTTTCGTTCTGATTGCAATCCTTATCGGGTTTATGATCAGCTACGCTTATGTATTTGATACTAAAATTGACATGAACGGAGACAATGCCAGCTATTACATGCTGGGCAAAGCATTATGGCAGGGAGAAGGATATGTAAGTATTAACAGTATATTCAAATCTCCCAATAATCATTTTCCACCGGGCTATCCGGTAATAATAAGCGGGGTACTTCATGTATGGGATTCATTTACGGCTGTTAAACTATTGAATGGGTTATTTTTATTGTGTACGTTGATTCTGGCATATTTTATAGTCCGTGATATTTCAGGAAACAATGTGATTGCCTGGATATCTATTCCCTTTCTGCTTGTTAACACCCATTTGCTGCGTTTTTCAACCATTATGATGTCGGAAATTCCATTTCTCTTTTTTTCACTTCTTTCCATTTATTTCTTTTTTAAAGCATACCATCAAACCGGGAAAAGGGAAATCACCAATTATATCGCTGCATTCATCTTTTTCATGGTGGCGTTTTATATTCGTACACTTGGTATCGCGCTGCTGGCTTCTTTTGGGCTGGTAGTCATTTTTGATTTGAAGAAAAAATGGAAGGTACTAGCAGCATATATTCCGGCGTTCGTTCTGTTCTTTGTTCCCTGGTGGCTTCGCAGCCAGCACCTTGGTGGAAACTCATACATAAATCAACTGGTTATGATAAATCCCTACAGGCCGGAGCTAGGCCCGATAAACGCCGGGGAACTTTATGTAAGGATTATTAAAAACATTGAACGCTATATTACCCGTGAGATTCCGGATGTGCTTTTCCCTTTCAAAACATTTAACTACCGGGATGAGGCGAGTATTGGAGAATGGATTACAGGGATTCTCATAGCTGCTATCATCATAGCAGGTATCGTGAATCTGAAGCGATACAAAAAGCTTGTGGTGGGTTATATGGGAAGCACTTTTGTGGCGCTTTTGCTCTGGCCTGATGTATGGGTAGGGGTACGATTTGTGCTCCCCCTGCTTCCGTTTCTGTTGATGGGGTTTTTAAACGGAATACAGTTCCTGTTTACCGCCTTACGCAAGAAATTGAATTACACTAAAACAATGCCACTCTGGCCAGTACTGTTGATACTCATAGCCTTCTATCCGGATGTTCGAAATCTTCATAAAAAGGCAAAGATGAAATATGAACCCAAGTGGAATAATTATTTTGAGACAGCAAAATGGTTCAGAAAGCGTGAAATAACCGATGTTGTGGTTTCGTGCAGAAAACCTGTAATGTTCTATTTATATTCGGGCACATTTACAACTAAATATAAATATACGCAGGACGATAAGGATCTCATTACTGATCTTAGAGCCAGGAAAACCGATTATGTCGTCATTGATCAGTTGGGTTACAGCTCTACATTCAGGTATTTATTTCCTGCCATTCAAAATAATTCTGATCAGTTTGAACTTATATTGCACATTGAAAAACCTGACACTTACCTGTTAAAATTACTTCCCTGAAGCCATTTTATTTTATGAAAATTTCACGGTTGACCATTATCATACCCTTCTATAATGAGGAACATTTTATAGCCGGAATTCTTGAAAGGGTAACAGGTGTAAAATTGCTCCATAACATTGAAAAAGAAATAATTCTGGTGAATGATGCTGCCGTGGACGGATCCGTGAAAGCCGCGAAAGAGTTTATCAGCAACCATAAGGAGCAGAATATCGTTCTGATTGAACATGAAACAAATCAGGGTAAGGGAGCAGCCATACACAGCGGGATAAAAAAAGCAACCGGCGAAGTGCTGATTATACAGGATGCCGATCTTGAGTACGACCCGAATGACTATAACCTGTTGCTTCGGCCCATAATCAACGGTGAGGCAGATGTGGTATATGGTTCCAGATTTGTAGGCGGAAATCCACACCGTATCCTATTCTTCTGGCATTCAATTGGAAATAAACTGCTGACACTGCTTTCAAATTTTTTTACGAACCTGAATCTCACGGACATGGAAACTTGTTACAAAATGTTCAGGACAGAAATAATTCAGCACTTGAATCTGAAAGAAAAAAGATTTGGATTTGAGCCTGAAGTAACCGCCGGAATTTCCCGGATTCCGGATATCCGGATTTTCGAAGTGGGAATCTCCTATTATGGCCGGACCTATAAGGAAGGAAAAAAAATCGACTGGAAAGATGGATTCCACGCAATTTATTGCATATTTAGGTATAACATGTTTTATTAACTTTCGGATATGGGTTACTTATGTAGTAATTTGGAGATTAAGTAATAATTAAAGAGGGACAAAGGATGAGTGAAAAATTTACCGAAGACATTTACAGAGGGATCCATTTTATACGACTTTCGGATTTGCCGGATGACCAGAAAAATCATTTTGAGCAATGGTTATCACCAGACAAGGTGATAAAAATATTGATTGACAAACAGATATCCCATGATTGTGTGCAATATCACAATTATGAAAACTGGTATGACAATGTCTTTCCGGTGATAAGCAAACGAGAGGAAGCAGGAATCCCTGCCGATAAGCAGACCCTTTTTAATCTTTCTGTACAAAAATAAATCAGCCGGGTTTTCCTTTTTAGATTCACCCCACCCTAGCGAAAAACAAATCCGTTCGGACCTCTTCCCGCAGGAAAATTTCCGGTTTCAGTACCTTCCGGATTAATTTTAATAATTGTGCCATTTCCAAGAAAAGCATTTGAATTTGCCAGGTAAATTACACCCGATGCGGAATCTACCCCCAACCCATATAAGTTGCGTGTGGCAAAAATTTTACGTACTTCATCCGGGCTCCCTGTGTTTAAAGTAACCACCTCATTTTCGGTGTATGAATAATCCGGGGCCCATGTGCTCGTAAGCAGGTAGATTGATTGTGTATTTTGATTGATGCTGATCCGACCGGTCAAATTTTCGATCTCCACAGAGGCCGCTATTTCTTCAGTTACGGGATTTATAGCGTACAACACACCGCCCGTACAAGCAACCCAGATACGACCCTGGCTATCAGTAACAAAATGTGTCGGGCCGAAACCTACTGGTATGGTTCCGGTAATGGTATCTGTTCCGGTATCTATAATCGATATTTCGGAAGTCGTCTGCGAAGAAACAAACAATTTTTCGCCAACGACAATGATCCCTTCCGGCGCTGAGTTTACATCTATTTTTTTAATCACCTTCATGTTATCCAGATCAATTACGGCGATATAGGAATCAGGCGATGTGAAGTCAGGGGCGTAGGGACCCCAGTTTGAAACATAGGCTTTATTGTCAATCGCAGCAAAAAATCGGGGCAAGGACAGATCTTCAGATATCGTGGTTTCCCATTTAAACGAACCGGCTTCCACCACTTCAATTTTCGAACCCAGGTTGTCAATCAGGTAGGCCTTCCCGTTGTGAACGGTTACAGATTGCAACAAGCCGCCGAACGGTCTGCCGTTTTCTTCTTTAAATATCTTTAAATGTATATCCTCAGTATCTGGGTTATAGAAGCTTACGGAACCATCGCCGTCAGTAAAGTTGCCTTCGTTTATGATCAGCACCCCGTTTTCATATTTGCCTGCGGGCATCACGTTATCATCCGGATTACATCCATAAATGTGCACTACTACAAGAGTAACCATCAGCATTTTCAATATATGTTTCATCATTTTTATTTTCAGTTTTTAATAAATTAATAATTAAGATTATACATGAGCCCAAGCCGGAAATTTCTTCCAGGCATGGCTCTGAGAGGTAAATTGTAATAGGTTTTGTTTAACAGGTTTTTGATTTCAAATGAAACCAGCAAACTTTCTTTGGTCCATTTTACCTGTCTGGATATTTTCATATCCGTCAGCCAGTATCCATCAACAACGTCTTCATTGTCAGTAGTAATAAACCTGTCTCCTGTATAGTTTTCTGAAAAAGAAAATTTCCAGTTGAATAGATTATAATAAACCAGCATTGAAACATTATGAAGGGGGACAAATGGAAGTTGCTTTCCGGCAGACCGGTCGTATTCATCCAGGCTTGTTTTGTTCACGGATCGTGTAAATGCATACGATATGTTCCAGTCAATTGTACCATTGGCAACATGATGTATCCCCGAAAGGGTTAATTCCAATCCGGAAGAACGGACTTCCCTGATATTTTGCGGGCTCCAGTAGCTACCTTGCGGAAGCCAGATTATCCAGTTATCCACCCACATATTGTACCAGGTAATATCTGAAGTGAACGTAGTTTCAGGGGAGTGCGCATACTGCCACAGGAAGCCGCTTTCTGCAGACCAGCTTTGCTCGGGCTTCAGGTCCGGGTTACCACCGGGGTTCCAGTATCTGTCATTCAGGGTTGGAATCCGGTAGTTGCCGGAAGCCATTAAACGCCACTGAAAATGATGTGAATTGTTTTTCATGAGGTCCAGCGTGGATCCCAGTGTAGGAGCTGCAGGTATCCGGAATCCGGGTACACCTGCCTGTCTTATATTGAGCGCCAATTCCCATATACGAAACGGGGTATATTTAATCCACAGATACACATCCCAGCGATTCTCGGCCACGTTGCCGGCATAATTATTTGTTTCTACGGCCACATTTTTCCAGCTTACACCCAGGGTACTTTTAAGCATAGGGGTTAGCTTCCTGCTCCATGCTGACTGTAAAATCCACTGATTTGAAGTCGTGTTAAAAACGTTGTTAAACAGCATAAAATCGTAGAGATAACCTGCTTTAGCATTGATTCTGCCCCAATCGCCTGAATTCTGAAATGAAACAGCAAGCCGGAGATTCTCATCTTCCTGAATGTCCGCACTTGCGGTATTGCCCATAGTGGGCTGAATCTGTCTGTTGCTATGATGATACCAGGTGTTGACAGAAAACTGACTTCGAGCCCCGGTTTTCCAGTAAACATCCTGGAGAAGCCCGGTTTGCCGGACGGATGTATGTTGTTGTCGTTCTACGGGAGATCCGGGTTTTAAAATGTTGTTGAAAGGAAAATTATTTTTTGAGTACGTATGATATGCACGTGTGGAGCTTTCGACACGGCTGTTACCAATACGCAGGCTTACCCGGGAACGGTATGTCTGAAAACTGCCTGCATCCTGATACACGGTGAGTAATGGTGTATCAGTCCAAAGGCCTTCGGACTGAATGATAATCGAACCTCCGATAGATTCGCTCCCATACAAAGCGCTTGCGCCACCGTAATGTAAAACCAGTCTGTCACCTGCAAATGCAGGGATCTGCGAAAAATCGGTGATGCCGAGTGTGGAAGAATTAATGTTAAGGCCGTTCCAAAGGGTGGAGGTATGCCCGGCGCCCGTTCCCCGCAATGAGATAGTTGACAGCATGTAGCTTCCATATTCTTTGATATATACCGGAGTTAGGGTATGCAGTAAATCCGATAGCGTGGAGGCAGGAAATAAAACATCAATGCTGTCAAAATACTGCTGACGGCTCCCGGTTATAAACTCACGGGAAGGCATTCCGTAAATCACAACTTCTTGAAGAGTTTGAGTCTGCAGGGAATCCTGGCTGAACCCGGGTGCAGCAGCGGCAACCTGACAAAGGAAACTTAGTAGCGCTAAAAGTACAGATACGTTTGTGTTTTGTGTATTCATTTATTTATCCTGCTTTATCCCGAAGCATAGTTAATGAGGATAAATAATGGCAGGTCTCCTGGCTTATCCTGATGCTGTTGCCTTCCCATTCAGTGCCTGCAAATCAGGTCAGTTGAACAGTGGCTGACAGGTCCAGCATCCTTATATGGATTTTACAGTTGCGGGGACAGCTCCCGTATTTCACGGGATTCCCTTTTAATCCGTGGTATTCCTAATGATAAATGAACAGATATACCACATCGAACCATTATTCGTTTGCAAATTAAGGCAAAATAATCAGTCGCTCCAAATTCCTTTTGGCACAATTTCAAGTAAATTTCCGGATGTGTCTTCAAAGTAAAAGGACTCCTGGCCGGTTTCCCATACAACCTCGTCGGTAATAGTAATTCCCAGTTGTCTTATTTTTGCTTTGGAGGTTTCATAATCGTCCGGATGAACTTCAAATGCGATATGTTGTTTTCCATACGCATAGTGAGGGGGTGGGTGCGATTTTGCTTTGGCGTGCTCCGGATTGAAACATAATAAGACAGAAAAACCCACCCGAAAGAACACATGTTTGTCTTTGACATAGCGTATTATCGGGAATTCTAATTTTTTATGATAAAAATCAATTGCTAAATCCAAGTCTTTTATATACAAACATGTCTCTTTTATGTGTGTAATTTTCATTTAAAGTACTAAATTTATTAAATTATTTTTTAAAATAGATTTTTTGCCTGCCAGATTACGTAGATATGGAGGATATACTCAAATTAATTGAAATTAAAAGACAACGTGGACACCGCAGCATCCAGCTTCTGAATCAGAATTTCAGAAAAAACGAAATTTCCAAAGACAACCTACTTTTTGAGAGCATTATTGAAAATGGCCTGAAAACCGACGAGGAAGCAGCACTAACAGTCTTTAATGCCGACATTAACAACAGAAACTACCGGAATGCCAAAAGCAAACTCAGGCATAAGCTGTTTAATCACCTTTATTTTCTTGACTACGATAAGAAAGAATACACCCATTATAAGAAGTATGAGTATGAGTCTTATCATGAACTCCATCAAGCCAGAATCCTCATGATCGAAGGAGCAACCGATCTTGCCACAAAAAAATTACTTTATCTATTAAAACTGGCCAAGGTATGCGAGGTAATTGATATTGTTTGCCAGGCATTGGTCTGGCTGAAAGAAATTTATGCAATGCAGGGGAAGCTGAGCCTTTATAATGAGGTAGGGCTTGCGTCGGGATACTATCTGAAATTTCAGGAAGCTATCAGGGAGTCTGAGGAATTATACTTTAGCGAGTTGGTGCAGATAAACAAATCATTCAGCGCGCAAATACGGGCGTTGAATCAGATTCCCGGCAGCATCGAACAGATACGGGAAAAATCAGTAGAGTTTAACAGCACACGCATCGAAATACTTGCCTTAAAACTGGAATTGCTTTACAACAAAATCATTAACAATTTCAGCCGTCTTAATGAGTTGTGCCACCAGATAGAAGATTGGTATTTTCACCGTAATGACGGAGAAATCAGGGTTGATCTTGATTGTAATAAAATTTTTCTGATCCGGCTTGAGGCCTATTATAATCTAAAGGAATATGAAGAGGGGATGAAATTTGCGAATCAAAAGGAAAATACTTTCATATTAGGAACGGATTTGTGGTATGATTTTTATGAATTAAGATTTATAATGGCAATGCATAATGATAAATTCAAGCTTGCCGCAAAGTATCTCCGAAGTACAAAAACAGACAAACGCTTTAATTCCCTTCATGAAATGGACCGGGAGCGTTGGAAAATTTACAGAGGCTATCTGATTTATTTCAATGACGAAAAACTAGTAAGGTGGGGCTTTAATTTCAATCATTTTTTAAATTACAAACTGAACTACTCCAAGGAGTATGCAGGGTATAGCATTGCTGTTCTGGCCATCCGGTTTTTGTATTTTTTAAGAGATAACGATTTAAAGGGTCTGAATCTGACCTTAAATGAGCTTGACATATACAACTCTTCTCACCTTGATAAACGAAGCAACTATCGCAACAGTGTGTTTATACGCTTGCTGAATCTGGTGCCGGAAATTGATTTCAATTATGAAAGTATTCTTAAAAAGGGCGAGATTTATTTCGAAAAACTCAAAAACGCTCAAATTCCGCAGGACAAATATGCTGAACTGGAAGTTTATCCTTTTAACCGGTTATGGAATGAGGTGCTGCATATCCTTAAAACCGATAAGCACTATGTACACTATAAATTTTATCATCTCTCGCCTGCTTAGCAAAGGTAATCTGTAAGATATGAATCCGTAGTCAGATCCAGACTGCAGATACTGGCTTTACTCTTGCAGAATTCTTCCCATAGCTCCTTCACAATTTCTGCTGCAGGCTGGATTCGGGAAATGGATGCTGATATCTGGCCTATTTCGAGTTCACCTTCAACCATATCACCTTCAAAAATGCCCTTTTTCGCCCTTTTTTCGCCCAGTATTTTAGTAAGCTCACCAGGACTTGCTCCGTGGGATTCGGCCTCACGAATCTGTTCGTAATAGGAATTTTTGATTAATCTCACAGGTGTTAGTTTTTTCATTGTCAGGATGGTTTCTCCCTCAGAAGCGCCGGCTACACGTTCTTTGAAGTCGATATGCGCAGATGACTCGATGCTGGCTGCAAACCGGCTGCCAACCTGCACGCCTTCGGCCCCAAGTGCAAATGCCGCCATCATGGATTTTCCCGATCCAATCCCTCCCGCAGCTATCACCGGAACCTGCACAGCTTCGCAAACCAGCGGCACCAGGCACATGGTAGTAGTTTCTTCACGCCCGTTGTGCCCCCCTGCTTCAAATCCTTCTGCCACAACAGCGTCAACACCGGCTTGAACGGCTTTCCTGGCAAATTTTTGACTCGAAACTACGTGCACTACGGTAATTCCCTTTTCTTTCAATACAGGTGTCCATGTAGCAGGATTGCCGGCCGAAGTGAATACGATTCTTATCTCTTCATCAAGGATTATGTTGATAAGCTTTTCTATTTCAGGATACAGCAGTGGAACATTTATGGCCAGGGGATTGCGGATTGCTTTTTTATATTTTTGAATATGCTCTTTAAGCGTATCCGGATGCATGGAGCCTGATCCGATAATGCCCAGCCCGCCTGCATTGCTTACGGCCGCTGCAAGTTTCCATCCGCTGCACCATACCATACCGGCTTGTATGATAGGGAATTTGATCCCAAATAGCTGAGTTACCCTGTTTTTCATAAGACATACGTTTAGAAATTGCTCAATATTAACTATTCTGAAGGCATTTATTATAAATTTACAGCTTGTTGACTCTCTGATGCGTGACCTGTTAGTTAAATTTCTTATATGGCGTATTAAGCATATCAGCGATAGGAATTTCATCATCCTGCTTGGCAGTATTGTGGGCACCATTGCCGGCGTGGCTTCAGTTATTCTGAAACAGACTGTACATTTAATACATATCCTGCTCATCGGAGGATCAGACATCCGGTATGAAAACTATTTGTATTTAAGTTACCCGCTTATCGGAATTGTTCTGACGGTCATTTTTACTAAATATTTTCTGAAGGAAAAACTCGGGCACGGAATTACCGGCATCCTGTATGACATCTCCCGGAAATATGCAAAGATGAAAGTTTCCAAAACTTTTTCAAGAATGATCACAAGCGCCATTACAGTAGGATTTGGTGGATCGGTAGGGCTAGAAGCCCCTATCGTGGTAACCGGGTCGGCGATCGGGTCAAACATCGGGCAGCTCGTGCATCTGGACAATAAAAAGAAGACGATACTGATCGGTTGCGGCGCTGCGGGAGCTATTGCCGGAATATTTAATTCGCCGGTTGCAGGTGTGATATTTGCCATCGAAGTGCTTCTGACTAACATTACGGTTGCTATCTTTATACCACTACTGATCGCTGCGGTTTCCGGTTCGTTGATTTCACTGTTATTTCTAGGCGAAGATGTGTTGTTCTCTTTCAAACTCACCGATCCGCTTACTGCCACCGATATACCTTTTTATATTTTACTTGGTCTGGTAACCGGATTGTTTGCGGTTTACTTTACACGTATCACCTATAAAACCGAAGGTATAATCAACAGGATTAAAGGAGTATTCCCGAAGGCCCTGACCGGTGGTTTGCTTCTGGGGTTAATCATTTTTGTATTTCCTCCCATTTACGGTGAAGGCTACGCAACAATCAAATCATTGCTGGAGGCAGAAGCAGGTGATGCACTTGCCATCAGCCCATTTTTTGGCCAGATTGAGAATCCGTTGTTTATCATTCTTTTTTTGACGGGGGTGCTGTTCATTAAGCCGGTTGCCTCAGCCATCACTATTGGAGCCGGTGGTAGCGGAGGTATTTTTGCACCTTCGCTTTTTGTTGGCGGAATCGCGGGTTTCATTTTTGCATTAGCTGCAAATTCATTCCTGGGAGCCGAACTATCGATAAAGAATTTTGTGCTTGTAGGTATGTGCGGATCGATGAGCGGTATTCTTCATGCTCCGCTTACAGCTATTTTTCTCATTGCCGAGATCACCAGTGGCTATACTTTGTTTATACCACTGATGCTCGTATCGGCCATATCCTATAATGCCACCATTTACTTCGAGAAATACTCTTTGTATACCAAACATCTGATCGAAAAGGGGCACCTTATACAGCACGACAAAGACAAGCAGATATTGAGCCAGATCAATATAAAAAAGATTGTTGAGACCGACCTGCTTACCGTCTCTCCGGATGCTACACTTGGCGACCTGGTGAACCTGGTAAGAAAATCCAAACGAAATATTTTTCCGGTGGTAAATGATGCAAACGAATTACTGGGAGTAATCACCCTTGACGATATTCGGGAGGTCATGTTCGACAAGGAAGCACAGGAAAACGTCTTCATTAAATCGCTCATGAGCAGCCCGCCTTCCAGTGTTACTTCTCATGAAAATATGCAATCAGTTATGAGTAAATTCGAAATTACTGGGGCATGGAACCTTCCTGTTATTGATGATGGAAAGTATGTAGGATTTTTATCAAAGTCAAGAATTTTTAATTCTTACCGTAAAAAGTTAATTCGTGCCCACAAAGAGTAAACAACAGCAGATCATTTCCGTGTATTTCATGTTTATTTTTTATATCTCGTTTTTGCATTTGAGCAACTAAAACCGGAAGCTTTATCTTAAGTTGCTAAAAATGAGATAGTTATCCACAAAGAATTAATTTAAGATTATATTTTCAATGTGCTGATTGACAGCATGTTATGCAAATTTTAGAATGTCGTGTGGATAACTGCTCCCAAATGTGGAAAAAAAGATGCCTGGAAAAACAATTCTTTATTTTGTATAAACCGGAGAAATCAGGGGCTGAAAGATTAACTCAGGTTTATAAATAATGATATTAAAAAGTGCCAATTATTTAAAATTTATAGTGTCCCGAAATTCGTATTCTATATTTAATTTCAATATTTGGTTTAGATAATTTATTCGAGTGTTTTTAAGGAATAGTGCTCTTATCTGGTTCGTTAAGAGCAATTATTTAGAAAATTATTATATTAGAATAGTACAATAAATGAGGGACGAATAAATGATAGAATTTTATATATGATTGTTGCTTCATGTAACAAAGTCTTAGTAAAATCGTATTTACATATTATGAAGCAAACTTTGTTTTTCCTATTCGTGTTTATGTATGCCGGCTTTGCAACCGGCCAGGATAAAAAGGACATAGAAGTCTGGGATTTTGAGAAACTTGAAGTGTACATCCAAGCATCAACCGGGAAGATAAAAATAATAAATTTCTGGGCTACTTGGTGCGGCCCTTGTGTTAAGGAATTGCCTCTTTTCGAACAAATAAACCGTACCTACAAAAATGATACGGAGGTATTACTTGTCAGCCTTGATTTTTCCGATCAGATGGAAAGCCGGGTGATTCCGTTTGTTGAAAAACAGGAACTCTCGGCAAAAGTCATTTTGCTTTCAGATGATGATTATAACTCCTGGATTGATAAAGTGGATCCTTCATGGAGCGGATCCATTCCGGCTACGCTGTTTATTAAAAGAGACGGGAAGAAAATTTTTTTTGGAAAAAAATTTGAAAACGATGAACTTAGTAAATTAGTAGATGAATTATTAAACCAAACCCAATAATGTTATGAAAAAGTTCTTTGTTCTTCTTATACTGTTAACATTAGTATTGAGTGGCAGCACCATTATAGAATATGGTTATAAAGTGGGCGACAAAGCCATCGATTTCAAGCTAAAAAATGTTGACGGGAACTACATATCCATGTCGGATAACCCTGATAATAATGGTTATATCATTGTTTTTACATGCAATACATGCCCTTGGGCGCGTGGTTATGAACAGCGAATTATCAACCTGCATAAAAAATATGTGCCTGAGGGATTTCCTGTAATTGCCATTCAGCCCAATGATCCGGAGGTGCAACCCGGCGACTCTTTTGAAGAGATGCAAAAACGTGCTGAAGAATATGATTACCCGTACCCGTACGTGATTGATGCTGGTCAGGATATCACCATTGCATATGGCGCGACAAAAACACCACATGTTTACCTGCTCGAAAGGGTAGGAAGCGACTATTTCGTCAGGTATATCGGGGGTATTGATAACAGCCCTAGAGATGGCTTGCTGGCAACCGAGAAATATGTTGAAACTGCCATAGACCAATTACTGGCAGGAGAAGAAGTGGAAACCACCGTAACAAAGGCTATTGGCTGCAGCATCAAGTGGAGCACAGTAGCAAAAGCAAAACTCAAAAAACTATAATCTCAGGTTAAGCTTCTGACATCAAGCATTCCCAGCAGGTCATCAAGATACTCCCGGGTATTGGATAACCGGGGCACTTTATGCTGGCCTCCGAGTTTATCTTTCTTTTTCAGCCAACTATAGAAGGTGCCTTTGGGCACATTGTGTACTACCGGAGGTTTGAGTGCCAGATCACGATATCGCTTTGCATCATAGTCAGTGTTGATTTCACGAAGGGTAGTATCGAGTATTTCAATAAACCGGGTCATGCTGTCAGGTTCTTTCACGAACTCAACGATCCATTCATGCCCGCCCTGCTTATATACTTCGATAAAAACAGGTCCGGCGGTGTAATTGTCTATAATAGCTCCGGTGACTTCCGACGCTTTTGTAATGGCTGTTTCAGCGTTTTCTATGATCACCTCCTCGCCGAAAGCATTAATAAAATGTTTCGTACGGCCGGTGATCTTAATTCTGAACGGAGAGGTGCTTGTGAACCGAATGGTATCACCGATCCGGTAACGCCATAAACCAGCATTGGTAGAAATTACGATGGCATAATTCGTGTCAACCTCCACTTCGTCCAATCCTAACGTGCGGGGAGTATCCTTGTCCTGCTCATCCAGAGGGATAAACTCATAATAAATTCCGTAATCAAGCATTAGCAGCATCTCATCTGAATCCGTCCGGTCCTGAATGCCGAAAAATCCTTCTGACGCATTGTAGATTTCCACATACCGCATATCAGGTGATGAGATCAGCGATTTGAACAAGGAACGATACGGCGTAAATGAAACGGCGCCATGAAAAAATGCTTCCAGGTTGGGCCATACTTCCATCAGGTTGCTTTTTCCCGTCACTTCAAGAATGCGCCGTATCAGAAGGATGGTCCATGTAGGCACTCCTGACAGATTTGTAACATTTTCTTTTGAAGTCTGTTGTGCCATTTTTTCAATCTTTTCTTCCCATTTATTCATCAGCGCAATCTCAAGGCTGGGTGTACGTACCCATTGAGCCCAGATTGGCAGATTTTGAATAATAACTGCTGAAACATCGCCAAAATACGAAGAGGCACTCGGATCATAATTGTTGATCTGGTGGCTGCCACCGATGGCCAGCCCTTTTCCCGAAAACATTTGTGAATCGGGATGATTGTTTATGTAAATAGAAACCAGGTCTTTTCCGCCTTTGTAATGACATTCATTCAGTGCTTCAGGCGATACGGGTATGAATTTACTTTTAGCATTGGTAGTTCCGGACGATTTTGCAAACCACTTGATATCAGTAGGCCAGAGTATGTTCTGCTCTCCCTTCATTATTCGCTCAATGTCCGGAAACAGCTGCTCGTAGGTGTGCAAAGGTACCCTTTCTTTGTATGCCCGAACGGAACCAATATCGCTAAATCCGTACGTTTCACCAAATTCGGTATTTCGAGCAGTTGAAATAAGTTTTTTGAATATCTCTTCCTGAACTTCAAGTGGGTATTTAAGAAACAATTCAATCTGGTGAATCCGTTTCTTCATTACCCACGATAGTATGGAATTTAGTATTTTCATTACAGGGTGAAAAAAGATACTGCACCTGAAATATACTAAATAACCGGATGAATATGAATTATCGGGTTCTCAAAGCATCACGAATAGTGTTTTCAAGAAACCCGGAAATCCCTAGTTCCGGCAGGAGTGTTTTCCCGTTCCATTTGTAGTCGAGTCCTTCGAGCCGTGTTATTATCCCTTTTTCAATACCACCTTGAGACAAGAGCAACGGCACGACGATTACATCTCCCTCCACGCCGGCCTGCCTTACGAGGCTGCGTAAGTTTTCTTTGGCCTGGTCATAAATTTCCTTGCTTGCATCGTCTCTGACCGTAACTGAAAAGATCATCCTGAATCCAGGACCCTTTTTAAGCTGCAATTCCTGTATCCGGTCCGCGAGCCGCTCAATGGTCAGAATCCAGTTTCGGTTATCCGATTCTCCTTCCGGGCCGTGTCCGACAATGATAACCGTTTCAACATCCGGGTTAAGACTGAGTTCGGCTATGTGTTTATACAAAATATCAGCTACATACTGGCTGTCGTCAAGCGGTTTAGTGAGAATGATCTGAGCATTAATATTTAACGGTTTGATTGTGGCCATTCCTCCTTCGTGCTGAGCTGTTGCCATAGAGGGCATTTTCTGATGATCGTTTGATTCCATGGCTTCGTGTTTGTTATCCGATGCCTGCTCCATCCCGTCGCCATGATCCATTACAAACGGCGGATCGGCAAGTTCCTTTCGTATGCCTAACAAATACTCATTCTGACGAATTATGAAACTATATGAAGAAATAAATAAAGGCACCACCACAATCTTGCTTACGCCTTGTTTTTCAAGATTGTCAATTCCTGCCTGCATGGTACGAGGGTTAGCCATACCGAATGCAATTTCTACCGGGTAGTAACTTCGGAGTGGTTCAGCAGCATCATAAACGGCCTGATTCCAGTTAGCTTTGCCTCCATGTGCCAGGATGAGAATACCTGTTTTTTCATCGTTTTTATTACTTGCAGAAATAAAAGCGCAGGCAGAAACAATCAGTGTAATAACAAAGCATGCCGTCTTTTTCATAATAATTTAATTCCTTAAGAGGAATGATTTTAATTAGATCAAATGTAAAGTTCAAACATTTAATATTTGCTATCTAAAATTAAAATTTTCGTTTCAGTTCAAAATGTTTGCCAAGATAAACGCGGCGTACCTGCTCATCGGCAGCAAGATCTTCGGCAGTTCCTGATTTCAGCAGTTTTCCCTCAAACATAAGATAGGCCCTGTCAGTAATTGACAATGTTTCCTGCACATTATGGTCGGTGATTAGAATCCCGATGTTTCGTTTTTTCAGGCGTGACACAATAGTTTGTATTTCCTCCACAGCGATCGGGTCCACCCCGGCAAAGGGTTCGTCAAGCAAAATAAAGTCGGGATCAACGGCCAATGCCCGGGCTATTTCTGTTCGTCTTCGTTCACCTCCGGAAAGCACCATCCCGATATTTTTACGTACATGCGTGATGCTGAATTCTTCCATCAGTGACTCCATTTTTTCATGTTGTTCTTTTTTGCTCAGGCCAGTAAATTCAAGCACTGCCCTGAGGTTGTCTTCTACCGTGAGCTTCCGGAATACGGAAGGTTCCTGTGCCAGATAACCGATGCCTTTTTTAGCCCGTTTATACATGGCCAGGCCCGTAATGTCTTCCTGGTCAAGAAAAATCCTTCCCGAATTCGGCTTTATCAAACCAACAATCATATAAAAAGTGGTGGTTTTACCGGCTCCATTCGGGCCGAGAAGCCCCACAATTTCTCCCTGAGATACTTCAATTGAAACATCATCCACAACCTTGCGGCGTTTATATTTTTTTTCAAGATTTCTAGCTTTAAGCGTATGCAGCATTTACAAACTTTTTATTGCTCTTTTATATCTTTAATTACAAGCTGCAAGTATTTTTCGTCTCTGAATGCATTTTCTTCAATGTGATACACAATTTGAAATGGTTGGTTACCGGCAACCTTTCCGGATAAGCCTGCCTGGCCAAATGCAATTGCTTCAAAAGTTTTTTTCCTGCCTCTTTCTCTAACGATCAACTTCAGGTGTTTATCGCTGATAACACGCGTATTGATACATTCTACATTTTTGGTCATAAAAACCGGCGACGGATTAGCCGGGCCAAATGGCTCCATTTGCCTGATTATGTTATAAAATCCTGCAGTGATTTTTTCAAAACTCAATGTGGCATCAATTTTCAGTTTAGGTATAAGGTCGTTGCTGTTGATGGTTGCAGCCACCGTTTTTTCAAATTTTGCCTGAAATTCAGACACATTTTCCAATGGTAATGTAATACCTGCGGCATATTTGTGCCCACCGAACCGTGAAAGCAATTCGCTACATGCTTCGATCGCCTCATACACATTGAATCCATCTACGGAACGAGCTGAGCCAGTTGCCATATCGTTTGACTTGGTCAGAATGATGGTTGGCCTGTAGTATTTTTCGATGATACGGCTTGCCACAATGCCTATCACCCCTTTGTGCCAGTTCTCATTAAAAAGTACGATACTTTTGGCCGATTCCAGTCTGCTTTCCGAACGGATCATTTCCAGGGCTTCTTTTGTAATTTCCAAATCGTAATTTTTCCGTTCGGTATTATGGGCATTTATTGTTTCTGCAGCTTTAACTGCAATTTCTGATGTTTCAGCCAGCAATAACTGTACCGCATCCCGCGCATGGCTTATCCGTCCTGCTGCATTTATTCTTGGCGCAATGCCAAATACCACACCCGAGACGTCCACGTTGTTTTTTAATCCTGCAACTCCCATCAAAGCCCTTAAACCTGTAGGCGGATCCTGATTTAATTTTTTGAGGCCATGATAGGTCAAAATCCGGTTTTCGTCTGTTATGGGAACAATATCAGCGCAAATACTTATTGCAACCAGATCAAGCCAGGCATAAGTTTGTTCAGGTGTTGACTGATGATCATAAAAGGCCTGAATTAACTTAAATCCGATGCCGCATCCGGATAATTCTTTGTATGGATAATTGCAGCCCTTCTGTTTTGGGTCGAGAATGGCTATGGCCGGTGGCAGTGTTTCTCCGGGCAGATGATGGTCGCATACAATAAAATCGATATGGTTATCAGCTGCCAGGGTAATGTTATCAATGGCCCGGATTCCACAATCCAGGCTGATTATAAACGAGATATCGTTATCAACTGCGTATGCAATGCCTTCTTCACTGATACCGTAACCTTCCTTGTGCCGGTCAGGAATGTAGAAATATATGTTTTCAGTGTGTTTTTTCAGGAAAGAGTACATCATTACCACCGAGGTAGTTCCATCTACATCGTAGTCGCCATAAACAAGTATTCGCTCATTATTACTAATGGCTTTGATTAACCTTTCAACCGCCAGTTCCATATCTTTCATCAGAAAAGGGTCATGCAGATCGCCTAATTGAGGACGGAAGTATTTCTTTGCGTCGTCAAACGACTGTATGCCGCGATGAATGAGAATAGATGAAAGTACCGGGTCGATATTGATAGCCCTGCTCAAGTGATCTACTTTGGCCTCATCAGCTGTATCACGGAATACCCACTGTTTTGACATAGTTGTAACTGACAGAAATAAAATGCAGGTAGAGTAATCCTCCACCTGCGATTCTAAACAATTTTATATGTAAACTGAACTTTATGTTCCCTATTTCACTACTCCTTCAAGTACATCTTTGATGGGAACCCGCTGGCCGTCTTTAAAAGGAACAATCCAGGCATCCTTAACTCCCATTTGCCTCAGGTCTTTTTTAAACTTGTCGGCCTTCCAGTAGTCTCTGAAATTACCCAGCGTGATTTTTTCCAGTCCATCGGCTTTTTCGGTGTTGAACTCCTCGTTGCTTTCATTGAATTCTGACATGTCTCTCTTTTCAAAAGCACCTATCTGAACCCTGAAAACAACTCCTTTGTCCCAGTCTCCGGATGTCGATGCCGGCTTCGCAGCTAATTGATCTTCAGCACTTCGCTGCGCTGCTTTAGCTGAAGAAACATCACTTTCCATTCTCTTGACCTGTGTCTGCAAATCACTGATTTCCGCATCTTTATCAGCGAATCGCGATTCCAGACTTGAAACCTGTCCTTTCGCACTATTCAGCTGTCCTTTCATGGAGCTGTTTTCTTCCACAAGAGTTTTAAAGGCTTCAAGATCTGCTTTATACGCTTTCCATTTTTTCTTCCATTCTTTCTTTTCCTGCTTGGAAAGCTGTGCATAACTTTGGCTTACGGTTCCCAGACAAACAACAAGCCCAATAATTAAAATTACTAATCTTTTCATGAGGTAAAATTTGGTTTGTGAGAATTAATTCCCCTAAATGTACGAAATCTAAATAAATAATGTCAAATAATATGATTCATTGCCTCAATTAGCAGTTACTTCAATGCGTCCGGTCATTTTTATCGGATCCACCCATTCATCGAATTCTTCTTCTGTTACAAAACCCAGGTTTAGGGCTTCTTCCTTAAGGGTAGTTCCATTTTCATGTGCTGTTTTGGCGATTTTTGCCGCTTTTTCATATCCGATATGGGTATTCAGTGCGGTAACCAGCATCAGGGAATTTCGCAGGTTTTTTTCCAGATGATCATAATTAGGAGCTATTCCAACAGCGCAATGGTCATTAAATGATAAACAAGCTTCTCCTATCAGCCTGGCAGATTGAATGATGTTGTAGGCCATCATCGGCTTGAATACATTCAGTTCGTAGTGCCCGGTCATGCCACCGACAGATAGGGCCACATCATTACCCATTACCTGTGTGCATACCATCGTAAGTGCCTCAGCCTGTGTCGGATTTACTTTGCCTGGCATGATTGAAGAGCCAGGTTCGTTTGCCGGTAGCAGGAGTTCTCCGATACCGCTGCGGGGTCCGGAAGCCAGCATTCTGATATCATTTGCAATCTTCATAAGACTTACTGCAAGTTGTTTAAGTGCCCCATGACTTTCTACATGAGCGTCATGTGCAGCAAGTGCTTCATATTTATTTTCGGCGGTAACAAAGGGCAGACCGGTAAAATCAGCAATATATTTTGCTGCCAGCTCCGAATAGCCTTCCGGGGTATTAATGCCTGTTCCTACGGCAGTTCCGCCCAGCGCCAGCTCTGACAAATGTGGCAGGGTATTCCTGAGGGCCTTCAGTCCATGATCCAATTGGGATACGTATCCCGAAAATTCCTGACCAAGTGTAAGCGGCGTGGCGTCCATCAGGTGTGTACGTCCGATTTTCACCACTTTCATAAACTCCACGGATTTGGCTTTCAAGGTGTCACGGAGTTTTTCAACTCCCGGTATGGTCACTTCGGTAATAAGCTTGTAGGCTGCGATGTGCATCGCTGTTGGAAATGTATCGTTTGAAGATTGTGATTTGTTTACATCATCGTTGGGATGAATGTGCTTTTCACCTTTGCCTAGTTTATTTCCTGCAAGTACATGAGTCCGGTTTGAGAGCACTTCATTCATATTCATATTAGATTGCGTGCCGGACCCGGTCTGCCAAATTACCAGCGGAAACTGGTCATCCAGCTTACCTTCAAGTACCTCGTCACATACGGTGGAAATCAAATCACGTTTTTCTTCAGAAAGCACGCCCAGATCGCAGTTGGTGTGGGCGGCAGCTTTTTTAAGATATGCAAATGCATAAATGATCTCCAGCGGCATTTTGCTTCTGTCAACGTCAATTCTGAAATTATTTCGTGAGCGCTCTGTTTGTGCACCCCAATATTTATCGGCAGGTACTTTTATCTCGCCCATAGTATCTTTTTCTATCCTGTAATCCATGATTATCTGCGTTTAATTATACTTCAAATTTAGACGATGGAAGCGTGAAAACAGTGATTATTATAAAATAAATCGGGTGCTCAGTATCACCGGAAAATGTTATAAAAATGCCATAAAACAATTCCGACGCTTACGGAGATATTCAGGCTGTGTTTGGTACCCGACTGGGGGATTTCAAGGCAGAAATCAGATAACCCGACAACTTCATCGCTTACCCCGCTCACTTCGTTGCCAAATACCAGGCAATACTTTTTGTTTTTCCCCAATGTTAGTTTTTCAAGTGAAATGTGGGGCTCTGCCTGTTCAACAGAAACGATTGTATATCCATCTTCCTTTAACCGCTTCACTGCCACACGGGTGCTTTCTACGTATTCCCAGGCAACAGATTCGGTTGCACCAAGGGCTGTTTTGTTTATATCGCGATGCGGGGGGGTGGCTGTGATACCTGTCAGATAGATTTTTCTGACAAGAAAAGCATCCGACGTCCGGAATGCTGATCCTACATTATGCATACTTCTGATGTTGTCAAGAACAATCACTAACGGTAGCTTTTTGGTAGCCTGAATTTCCTCTACACTTTTTCTGCCAAGATCTTTGTTTGCGGTTTTTTTAAAATGATGTCCCACATTGAAAAGAAGTTTTACAAAACTACGCTACCCCGGCAAAAATGCCATTGTTTCTGCAGGTAAAAACACTCATCTTTGTTTATTGAACAGAGATATAAATCACGCTGATACAAAGATTTGATGGCAAGTTCAAAAAATGTAAAAGAAACCCCGCTGATGAAGCAGTACAATGCAATAAAAGCGAAACATCCGGGTGCACTTTTACTTTTTCGTGTTGGCGATTTTTATGAAACGTTTGGAAGTGATGCAGTAAAAGCCAGCAAGATACTGGATATCATTCTCACCAAACGGGCTAACGGAGCGGCATCCGAAATTGAGCTGGCCGGTTTTCCGCATCATGCGTTGGATACGTACCTTCCAAAACTGGTTCGGGCAGGTGAGCGTGTTGCCATTTGCGATCAGCTTGAAGACCCGAAACTTGTAAAGGGAATCGTTAAGCGAGGCGTTACCGAATTGGTTACACCCGGACTATCGTATCATGACAACGTGCTTGACCGAAAATCCAACAACTATCTTGTTTCTGTTTATTTCGGACCAAATGAAGTGGGGGTAGCTTTTCTGGATGTATCAACCGGTGAGTTTATGATCTCCAGCGGCTCGACCGAATATATACAGAAGTTGCTTCAGAGCTTTAAACCGGCAGAAATGATCATCAGCAAGGATTCGCGAAAGAAGTTCGCCACGCTTATTGATGAAGAGCTGATTACATTTTGCCTGGAAGACTGGATTTATACATTCGACTACGGATATGAAAAACTTACGCGGCACTTCCAAACAAATTCACTGAAGGGATTTGGCATTGAAGAACTGCAAGAGGCCATTGTGGCGGCCGGAGCCATCCTGCACTACCTGGAAGAAACCGAACACAGGGAAGTAAGCCATATCTCTACGGTTTCGCGGATAGATGAAAATAAATATGTATGGCTGGATAAATTCACAATCCGCAACCTGGAATTGATTGCATCCCAGCAGGAAAAAGGCGTTCCGTTATTGGATATTCTTGACCATACTGTAACGCCGATGGGCTCGCGGATGATGAAAAAATGGATCGTTTTGCCGCTTAAAACTATGGACGATATCGAGTCACGGCTCCGGATGGTACAGTTTTTTGTAAGCAATCAGGACCTGAATGACCGGATCCTCGAAAATCTAAAGCACATTTCCGACCTCGAGCGGCTCATTTCAAAAGTGGCTGTGGGGAGGGTGAACCCGCGGGAGATGCTCCAACTGAAAAAGGCGCTTGATTATACCGCTCCGGTGAAGGAGATGCTTACTCAAAGTCATTCTGAAGACCTGAAGCTGCTGGCTGACCGGTTGGACCTTTGTGAAATGCTGGTTACGAAAATCGGCAGCGAACTGAAAGAAGACGCCCCCCTGCTGACAAATCAGGGAGGGATGATTCAGGAAGGCATTCATCACGAACTGGATGAGCTCAGAAACATCTCTTTTTCCGGAAAAGATTATCTGATGCAGATCCGGGAAAGGGAGGTGAAGAATACCGGTATTTCTTCACTGAAAATTGCTTACAATAAGGTTTTCGGATATTACCTGGAGGTTTCAAATACGCACAAAGATAAGGTGCCTGAAGAATGGATCAGAAAGCAGACCCTTGTAAATGCCGAACGGTATATTACCGAAGAGTTGAAGGAGTATGAAGAAAAGATACTTAATGCTGAAGAAAAAATTGTCGTCATCGAGCAGCAACTGTTTCAAAAGCTGGTTAAGGTCGCCGCCGAATACACCCTTCCGGTTCAGCAAAATGCACGGCTGCTTGCAAAACTGGATTGCCTGATGGCCTTTGCTGAAGTAGCTGTTAAAAACAATTATTCCATGCCGGATATAAACGATACCCTGGTCATCGACATCCGTTCCGGACGGCATCCGGTCATCGAGCAACAGCTCCCCCTGGGCGAAGCCTACATTCCCAATGATGTGTACCTGGACAACGATCATCAGCAAATCATTATCATAACCGGGCCGAATATGTCAGGGAAATCTGCATTGCTACGTCAGACGGCGCTTATTGTGCTGATGGCACAGATGGGTAGTTTCGTACCAGCCGAAAAGGCCGTAACAGGCCTTGTAGATAAAGTCTTCACACGAGTGGGCGCCTCTGATAACCTTTCGCAGGGAGAGTCCACTTTCATGGTGGAGATGACAGAAACAGCAAGTATTCTTAATAATTTCAGCGACAGAAGCCTTATTTTACTGGATGAAATCGGACGCGGGACGAGCACCTACGATGGTGTATCAATTGCCTGGTCGATTGCAGAATATTTGCATAACAATACCGAACACCGGCCAAAAACACTTTTTGCCACGCACTATCATGAACTGAACCAACTCACCAAAGACCTGCCCCGTATCAAAAATTTCAATGTGTCAGTAAAGGAATTGGGTGATAAAGTACTTTTTATGCGTAAGCTTGTAGAGGGTGGGAGCGAGCACAGTTTCGGTATTCACGTAGCCCAGATGGCCGGTATGCCAAATCTGGTGGTAATCCGGGCTCATGAAATCATGAAATTTCTCGAAAAGGACCATAAGAAAAATGATCAGAAGAAAAAACTTGATCAGTTACCGGTATCAGGCAACCAGATGACGTTATATCAGCCTGATCCGCGCTTTGAAGAAGTAAAATCGATGCTTGAAAAAATCGACATCAATACCATTTCGCCGGTAGAGGCATTGCTGAAGCTCAATGAAGTGAAATCATTTTTAAAAGATAAATCATCGTAATCCTGCGAGGGATAAGTCAGAAGTCCGAAGCTCGAAGTCCGAAGCCCTATACTACCAACTTCCGACTCCGGAATTCAAAACTTAACCGCTGAGTACGGGGAAAAGGCACAGAGAGGACGGTTTGGACATCATTGCCAACTGCTAACTGAAAACAGCCACTAGCCCAACCTTCCGGTAGTGCGGTGGGCCTCCCCTTCAGGGGACCGAGAGGCAGCGAAGGGCTACCGAGTACCAACTTCCATCTTCAAAATTTAACCATTGTGTTCGCAGAGAAAGCGCGGAGTTCACTGAGTTTTTTTATTTTTGAAATTCCTTAAGCTTCCGGCTCCGGAATTCAAAACTTAACCGCTGAGTACGCGGAGAAGGCGCAGAGAAGATAGTCAGGATCCGGCCATATTAGAAGGATATATGAAGATTGAATTAAAAACCATCTGGTTTAACAAGGGCTCCTTTTGTGAAAAATAATGGCAGCGAGCACTCGGATTCCTATTATGGCATTAACCACTTAAATATTACTATTTCATTTAGTCCATCAATTATGAGCAAATCTTTAGCGGAATCAAAATTACCTCGAATAATCAGTATGCCACCGTCTTCAGCCTTTATTTGAGTTTCCATTGCTGCTGTGATTGAAATAAAATGATGTGTGATGTTCTTTTTAATAACGATTTTATAATCCTTTAGATATCAATATTAAAGTGCGGACAGGAATTGGTTACCGGACCATTATTTTGACTGAATGAAAATAAATCCCCTGGGAAACGTGCAGATAATACATGCCTGGAACGGCTTCAATCTCAAATTCTCTTTCCAGGATAAATGAATTGGGAGTAAACTCCTGTTCTGAGATGATTTCACCATTCATAGTAAAGATCCGGATGTAAACAGGGCCCCGATCTGACTTAAGGTTTGAAATGACAGTGAACCGGCCATCTTTGACAGGATTAGGATAAATCCGAGTACTGAAAGGGACTTCCTCTGCATCCACATTGACTGAAATAATCCCAGAATATGTAAAGTTGCCATCCATATCAACTTGTTTGAGCCGGTAGTAATTAACTCCTGATGATGGATAGGTATGAAGGTATTCGTAATTATTTCTTTCATCCGTAGTGCCCATTCCTGGAGTAATAGACAATGTCCTGAAAATCTCTACATCTGTGGAATGCTCCAGTTCGAAATAGTCATTATTTTTTTCACTGGCAGTTTCCCACTCGAGAAGAACACCGTTTTTAATTGAATTACCCGTAAAGGAAATAAGCTCAACAGGTAACGCATTATTACCTGTGGAAGATGCAAAAGTGAACGGACTGAAAGTTGTATATGCAGCGTTTGTGAATACAGTTCCGGAAGCTGGTAACCCAGTGGTGCTGGTGGTAATACCTGCATCGTTTCCCCAGTCGGTTCCATCCCATTTCGTGATCGTCAGATCAGATAGATCTGTGATCCCGCTACGGGTACCATCCTCCCAGTAGAGGGTTACTATAGCCGACTCTGTACCTCCACCACCGTAATTAAGTGTCCAGTACTCTTCAGCGCTTACGACTGCCGCCGGATCGGGGAAATCCGTCCCATCTATGGCGGAGCCAATCGCAACCTGCGGATCCGTGAAGAAATACTGAGTGGTAAATTGTGATCCTGAGGCAACACTTCCAACCCCAAGGCGTGCCCATACGCTTCCATCTCCAATAGGATAAGTGAAACTTGTATTCGTGCCTGCAACAAACACGACCGCACCATCGACGTAGCTATTGGTTGTGGAAGTGGCGGTTGCATCTGAAAATGTTATAGTACCTGAATTATCAATGATTCCATCGGTAAAGGTCCCGGAGTTAGTTATGGTGGTCGTACCGCTATTTGTGATTTGGGGGCTGGTGACAAACGTATTGTTTATGGTCAGGTCATAGAAATCGAGTGTGCCCGATAGGGTCTGGGCGGCAGTCCCCGAAAGCGTAATATTGGCAGTATTAGTGGCCGCATCCAGGTTTGCAGTGCCTGATTGTGTAAAATCCCCCAGAACGCTAATATCGTTCTGGACCTGTTTAGCACCAGAGCCCGAAATAGTGAGATTATAATAACTTGGGATAACCGTATTTGAAGCGAAATTCTGGGCACCTGCTCCGCCATAAATAATGATATTATCAGGATCGGAAGTGTTCACAGAGCCTGTTCCTGCTGGAGGTAGATCCAATAAGGTAATAGATCCATTATTTGTCAGCGTAACACCCTGTAAATCAAAACTATTTGAAACATCGAAAGTCAAAGTCGCAAGACTATCCACAGGCCTGTTGGATCCGCTGAAAACAATGTTTTGTACCGTCACCGTTCCGGATCCTACAAGATTATAATTATCAGTGGCATTTAAAGTAAGGTCTTTAAGAGCTGTAATGGATAGGATCCCATCATTTTCAAATACTCCTGTAATCTCCACCGCCTTATTGGTGGTGAGTGAACCTGATGAAGAAATGATCACATGGTTGAACCTCTTATCCACGTTATCTGTCATGGTATGTTCCAGACGAATATTATCCAATTCACCAGGGGCAGTACCTCCAACCCAATTTGCATCTGTATCAAGATCTCCCGGAGCCTGGGTTACAAATGTTGAGAATAAGGTGATGGATTTGTTTTTCTCTGGAGAAAAGACCGCAGGACAGTCCGTGGTACTCGATTTTACTGCTACAGAAGCAACTCCCTGCCCACCCCAGTCTATGGTTATGCTTTCGGAATTTCCCCCTGTATCCTGCGTGCCGCCATTGATCGTCCATGTATAGGAATAATTTGCACCAAGATTTGTTACGCTATATGGCTCATCTGCTGTGTTTTGTTCCAGAATATCCCTTCCTGAAATTGAGGATGTTGAAAATGGCTCAAGGGTAACGGAGCTTGTGGTAACGTCACTAAATGTACAAGGGGGATCAAATGCCAGAACCGTCACTGCATAGTT
>JADFHN010000079.1 GCA_022567155.1 Bacteroidota bacterium | reverse complement strand
TGGGAGGAGGTGGAGGTGGCTGTTCCGTAGCAGGGATGTCAAGCATTTCTTCGAAGTCATCCGACACCTGTCCCAGATCAGCAAGGGCACCATCGTCATAAAACCTCCATTCAAATGCAGTGATTACTACTAACAAGCTGATAACCAGGCCAATATTGAGATAAAGACCGGATTTTCTTGTTACATCTGCTTCTGGTGATTTCTTCTCTATCATGGTAATATTACCGTTTTAAGTTTATACGAAAATCAAATATAAGAAACTTACGCCCTTAACATCACCCTAACCGTTGAATTTTTTTAGAGAAATGCAACAAATCATATACACCCAGGGAAATCATACCCGGATATGTCTGGATTTTTCGGGCTGATATCTCAGTTACGAATCCCGATTATTAACATATTAATGTGAAACGGAAGATAATACTTTTAATCTCCTATGACAGCTTTATATTGTTCTGCAGTTAGCAGTTCATCCAATTCGTCCGGGCTACCTGTTAATTTAATTTTGATCAACCAGCCTTTTTCGTAACAATCTTCATTAACACTTTCAGGATTATCTTCCAGGTCACTATTTACTTCTTCGACCGTTCCAGTTAATGGCATAAACAGGTCAGAAACCGTTTTAACGGCTTCTACGATGCCAAAAACATCGCCTTTGCTAATTTTTTCGCCTTCTGTTTCAATTTCAACATATACGATATCTCCAAGTTCGCTCTGTGCAAAATCCGTAATTCCTACAATTACGATATCACCTTCAATGCTAATCCACTCGTGGTCATCTGTGTATCTGAGTTTTTCGGGGATATTCATAGAAATTTTTTTTGTCAAAAATACATTCTTTTTCTAATTTCAAAAATTATTGCGCTAAACTAAATCTTACCTGCACGCCAAATGAAGTAGTTGACCGGCGGAACGAATTGTTTACTCTCGGTTGATTGATGCTACGCTCGAAATAGAACTTCATATTAAGCCTTTGATTAAGAACATAACTTACATTAGGCCTGATTTGAAAACTGATATTACCGTTTGTTATGGTGTTTACCTCTTCAATTTTCCGTTGAATGATTTTTGAATCCTTTACATTAAAATCAAGCCGGAAGGTCAAGTCATTTTCCAATGCAACGGTGCGTCCCTGAATCCGGAACGGAACTTTTAAATTCGCTTTGGTAAATCCCAGAGAAAATACATAATCCTTGTTGTTTATTTCCGTAACCTGCGCATTCGACAAATTTAGTACTATGCTCCTTTCCCTTTTAAATTCCAGTGATGCTGTCAATCTGTTTTTAGTTCGCACATTTATTCCCATAAGCGGCGAAAATCGTTCGGTGATCATGATCTGATTGATAACGTACACAGGCACCAGGTTGCCGTTGTCATTTAAAACAAAAGCGTACTGGTAATCTTCAATATCGTTGTCGAGCGATAAATCCCGATCATACAGAAGGCTGTTGGTATAATTTGTCACCGTATAGGTGGATACATAACTATGACTGATATTTACCGATTGAAAAACTTCTTTAACGGAGGGAATCCGGGTGAGTCCTTTATAATCTATTCGCCAGTTGATCTTCGGTCGGGTGGGGAAGGGTGTCAAAGCAATCGTCGTTGCATTCTGTCCTGAATATGCGGCCAGCAGAGATGGGATAAGCACATCCTGGCTGTTCAGGTTTCTGTATTCCGGATTAATTAGTTTCAGTCGTTCCAGAATAATCTGGCGGTTTGCTTCAAAATCCTGAAAAACGGGCGAAATGTTGTCGGCATTGTCGGGCATAAATGTAGTCTTGATTATGGAGTACGAAATTGTATAACTTCCGGTGCGGCTGGGGCTGAACGTCTGATAATCCTGCGAAAGCGAATCGAATCTGAAAATCTCCTGGTAGCGGTCCAGTTTATTCTTTTTGGCGTCAAGTTGTATGTTAAAATCGCGAAAAGGCTCCAGGGTTGCCCTAAAGTTCAGGTCTTCAGAGTTAGTTTGTGTAAAAGGTGTAGTAAGTAGCGGGTTTCTGACAAGCCAGTTGTTTTTAGCAGCCCTGTTTCTTATGTCTGAATCCTGCGACCCGAATATAAAATCCCAGCCAGGAGCCTGCCAGGTAGAGTTCATTCCCAGGTATCGTGGCGATGGCAGATAGCCCGGCAACCGTGTTCCTTCTTTTCTGCCCCAGCTGACATTGAAAGAACGAAACATCATCAGAAACCTTAGCGTGCTTTTCATTGCTTTGTTTTCGTTTACCTGGGTGGTATCTCTTCTGTTAGTTGGTCTTCTGCGGGGTGGATTATTTATTTTTTTAAGATAGTCTGATTTGTTAAACAGTTTTACGAAGTCAACTTTACCGGTTATAGCCAGGTCACGGTTGTTATCAATTACATTACCCAATTTTTCTATCTGATCTATCGAGCCCGAAACCCAGGTATATCCGGTAGCATATCTTAAATCGGAACTTATCCAATTGGTCAGGGGGATTTTGTCCAACGGTAATTTATAATTAAATCTGAAGTCCTGATTGAAACGCTGTGACCGGCCGAAATTTTTTAGGTTTTCGATCACGATGTCCTTCTTTTGTTCGGTATCAAGGTCTCCATCCGGCTCATCTACTATGGCAACCACACGGGCGGTATAATCGAGGGTTAGATTTTTCGAAAAATTCCATCTCAGCGAATAAATCCTGTTAAATAAAAAGGACTTTTCCCAGGTAGGATCCACACCGGATATCCCCAGTTCGCTATTTTTATATTGTGTTTTAACGAATTTCCGGTTCAGATCGGAACGGAAACCAAACGAATGAGGCAACAGGGAGAAATTAAAATCCTTTATAAGCTGAAGCCATTTGGAGTTTAAAAAGCCTACATTTTTAAAGGGTTCGATATACCATGGATTGGAGGTATAATTATAATCAAAAGATGCCCGGTATGATTTAAGAAAGTATGATGCAATTTGATAATTACTGCTGTTTATGTCATTGTAGGCAAACGACACAGAAATATTTTCAATATCCCAGAGGTGCTTTTTTGCCTCCGGGTTGGTTTTCACCTTTCCTACATTAGTAAAATTGATGCTTCGTTTTACGGTATTGTCCGTAACCGAATTTTCATATTTTTTTCGTTGCTCAGGGTCACCAAAGGCTTCCAGTTTCTGTTCAAGAGGAATATCAGGATCAAGAGGGTCGTAAAAAGGGGTAATATTTATGGTCTGGTATCCAAGGTACATAGGCAGGCGGAGCCCGAATTTTTCAGGAAAAAACTTATCAAGGTTAAAGCTTCCTCCAAAATCAAAGTTGGTGGTATATTCGCGTGTTCTTGCATCTATTTTTGTTTGCAACCCACCGTATCCGAAAGATGTATAGCGTGTAGTGGCAGTTAAAATGCCAAAATCTGCAAGTTTCACATTGAGGTTTGCATTTACGGCCAGTCCTTTAGTAGTATTGAAATCGGTGACACGAAGCTCATTAGCCCAGATACACACTGATTTAGGCATTTCATCCGGACTGGCAGGATTTCTGATACCCAGCATCATGGTCTGAACCGTGCTGATCTCGGGCCTTCCGACAATAGTCACCTTATATTTTCCGATTATTTCAGAGTAGGCAAGAAGAAAATCTTTCTGGTCGCGCAGGTTGTTCCGCCTCGACTTGAGTTTATACAATTCTTCAAGTGGGAAATCTATCTCGTTTTCCACAGGCCAGATATCTTCAGGTGTGCGGGCTTCAGGAGGAGTGATTTTCAGAGGCAATTCAATCTCATAGTAATTTGTGACAAAGTCAGTTCCAAACCTGAGAAATGCATGCACATCATCGTCCTCGGCTTCGGCACTGTTTGCACTTATAAACATTTTCACTCTTCCATAGTTTACCAGGTCTAAGTTTACATTTTTATACGCTGCACGGGCATTTTTATCTTCCAGGTCCGTTACACAAATCTGCATAGACTGCTCGTTTAGCCGCCGGTCGATTACGGAGGTGTTATCCCTGTCTCTTTTGAATCCGGGAGGTAATACATATGGAGGTTTTATTTCCGTAGCCTGGCTGTTTTCTTCAATATTTACAACTGATAATTCCAAACCGGAATCAGTGGGTTCGGGTACTTCATCATATCGTTTGCTTTGAAGGCTTCCGGTGTATTTACGCCATTCAATAGATACCAAGCGGAAGTTTGCCATTCTCAGCACAATGGGTTGTTTCCACTTATCCAATACCGTCCGTATATACCGGATGGATTTAAATCCGGAAATGTTGCCCTGAATACGGTCTGGGTCTCGTATGGGTATCCTGAATAAATACCATGTTACTTCATCGTTGTTGATTACGGTTGTCACCTTGTCTTCAATGAATTTATTTCCCACTGTTAACTGGCCTTTTCGCAGATCGATTACGTATTCATAATATTCTTCCAGATCTCCCAGTGTATTGTCGTTGTTCAGGTCTTCATTATCAGGCCGTGTGCTTCCGGAAGGAGAAAAGCTTAACGTACTATTTGTCAGGTTGGGCGAGTTCCCTTCCATCCCGTTAAAGTTTTTATATCTCTCCAGAATTCCGTTGTTTGCCTGATCATGGTTATCACCAAGAAAATATGTAAAATTATCGGCAGAAGGATCAGCGAGAATTTTATCCAAGGCATCAGGGGTGATATTTGTAGGAAGCTGATTGATAAAATCGTCCTCAAATTTTACCACTTCTTCTTCGGAGTTCAATCCATCAAGCCCAACGTCCTGGTTTTCTCTTGAGCCTGATTCGTTATTGAATGCGTTGTTCAGGTATTGTTGTTTTGTAACAAAACCCCAGTTGTTTTCGCTTACACGATCCGGCGTTTTAACTCCATTGGATGGAAGCCCGTTTTCAAACGCATGTAGCCCGTCTTTCATCACATCTTCCGAAATACTGCCTAAGTGGAATATTAATCTTCCACCGGTGGTGTTGTTCTGATTAAAAACACCGTCCATAACTTTTCCGTTTTCACCATCTATAAACGGATTCATCAACCAGAATTCGATATATTCCATGTTCGTTTTATCAAAATCCACATCCGTACGGTTCGATCTCGCAATTCCCGACCATTGCGATTCGGGATCTTTTGAAAACCCCTGTGGCGTTAAATCAGGATTGTAGTTAAACTGGCCCCGTTCTGACGGGAAATAGGCAATGTCAAAAATAGGTTGGTTAGTATTGACGATTTCCCGGCTTTTTTGAGGAAATATTTCCTGTGGACTGACGGCCCTGATATAATGGTTTTCGAGGTCTTTATCGGTGATATTTGAGGGCTTGTTTCTACCACCGGAGCGATAGAAGATATTGTCAACTACATACCAGGCAATTTTTGAGCGCTTGAATGAAAATTTCAGGTCATCAGAACGGTTGCCGCTCGGATCATACCGGTTATCGTCATTTACGGGTGTGGATGCCAGATGCCAGTCCTGCCAGCCGCCCAGGTTAAATGGGAAGGCCGTGTTTTCAAAATCATCGATGTAGGATGTCCCTTCGCCGTCAACCAGGTTGGAAGTACCGGGTAAAAGTTGTGCAAATTCAGCATTAAAGGTTACAAGAGATGGAGCTTTGGTCTGAATACCCGGGAGCGCGTCCGTAAGTTTGGTTAGAAAAATGGATTCTTTCCTCAAATTGACATCAAAACCGTACTTTGTGTTTTTGGTAGGTTCATTGCCTATGCTTACTCTTGTTATAAGCGGGCGTTCAAAGTGGTGAAGGATTGTTGCGCCAAAATTGATGTCATCATTCAGGAAATAATCAAATCGTGTGCCCAGCAAGGTCCGTGACTGGAAGTTAAACAGGTCTGCTTTTTCATAGGAAACCCGTATGTTTTTCCCTGAGTTTACAATGCCTTCATTCACAATGGTCACCTTACCGAAGGTATAATCAACTGTGTAATCTGTACCCTCTACCAGCAGGATGTTTCCTGCATATACCTGAACCGAGCCTTCAGCAATGTTGATGCCTTCCAGAAGAATTTCGTTGGATGAGCCGGCCTGGAGTTTTCCTGTAAGGAAGTATTTGTCTTTATTTACATTCAGTTCGGCCTCAGCTTTGGTGGTTCCATAAAGTGTGTCATATACGTACTTTACAATCAATTGCTGTTCAAAAGGTTCGAAAAATCGCCTTAAAGTTTCACCGAATGGTTTAAGATTCGGAAATATCAGAAGCCCTTTTGTGGGTTCAATGGTAATACCCTCAACAAAGTCGAAATTACCGTCTTTAGGAGGATCTCCGTTTGAATTCAGCTTATCCAGCCCAAGCAGTTCGATAAGCGGAACATCTTTAGTGTTTACGCCTTCCTGTATAAACGGATTATCCAGTCCGGTTTGATCGTCACGGTATATTATTCTAAACTGAAAACCATCACGGTTCACCTGGCTGGCATTCAGGTTATAGATATTTTTCATCATGAGTTCCCAGGTAGGTATCAGTTTTCCTTTCTGGTCTCTGATGTTGATTTTAGAAGGCCTCAACATTTTCAGAAAGATCACTTCATTTTCAGGAACATTTGCATAATCTTCGGTAAGTTCACCAACTTTATATGATTTGCCGTTGAAGGTGTATTCGTAGGCAACAGCCAGTACCTCATCATTTTGCAGTCTACGTGTGAGCGAGATGTAACCAAGTTCGCGGTGAATGATAAATTCCCTTTCATTCAGTTTCCGGGCACCGTTAATTTTATCGTAATGGGTGCCTTTTATCATATCAAAGGTGGCCTGGTCCACCAGGATTTTATCAATATTTACAGCGTCTCTGATACCAGGGGTACTTGTCAATTCAAAATACAGGTTGTTGGCATTGTTGTTATTCGGTACGTTTCCCCGGCCGGGCTGCACCAAACCACCAACTTCCTGGTAAATCACATTTCCTTCGGCAAGGTCCATAAAGGCTACAATATTGCGTTGTGTCTGGGTATCATTATTCCGGTTGATTACATATACCTCAACCCTTGAAATAGATATTCCGGATATGATCTGCGGTATTGCAGCTAGCCAGCGTTCATAGTTTTCACGAAAGAAATGCCCCAGGAAAAAGTGTTTATTTTCATCATAATTTGATGCTCTTATCTCAAATTCCCTGCCCTGCACACTGCCACCCTGTACCTCCACCTGATCCGTCTTTCCACGCTGTGTAGATGCCACAGCGGTAACATATAACTTTCCGAACTGGAGCTGGGTTTTCAACCCGAATAGGTTTTGCCCTCCTGTAATAAGGCTGTTGCTGACGGGGAGGTTTACATTTCCGATCTCAAGTTTTTTGATAATGTCTTCTTCAAAACCTGTGTATTCCACCTTGAGGTTATTTTCAAAATCAAAGGAATTGTTATTGTCAAAATTTGCCGAAACTTCCAGCTTTTCACCTATTTTACCCACAACACTCATATTGATGAGCTGATCAAATTCGAATCCGCCGTTTTTTTGCTGCCGGATTGGCAGCGAAGGGTTATCTATACGCTGCCATCTTCCACCAAAATCAAGCGTTACAAACCCGCGTGGGTTAATTTCAACATAGCTACCTCCAAAAATTTTATCAAATGCCGGGCTTACATAAATGGGTGGAATGAGACTGCGGCTGCTTACAGCGCTTTCCCCATCAAGGCCTGCTGACCGGTCTTTCCAGTAGTCTTTGAGTACTTTAGACGACTGGTACTGATTAAATTCACTGAAGGTCATGGAGGTGGTAGGCCGGTAGTAAAGATCGCCGATCTTTTCATAAATGGTATAATTCATTCCCGTATCAATCTCTACATCGAGTTTGAACGATGAAGGATCCTGCAATAACAGGGGCGAAGGGCTTGTGATATTTGAAAAAGGATCTCCAAATCTGTCTTTGGGTTTGAACGTAGGCAGATAAGAAGGATTATAAGGTACGTTGTCCAGGCTGTCCTGAACAAGCTTCAGTGAATCAAGAATGGCGTCAATGCTATCGAGCGGTGTTTTTCCAGTTGCAGGAATGGTATCCAACTGTTGAAGAATAACAATGAAATGCGATAATTCTGAATGATTGATTGTTTCGGCCCGTGTCTGATAGAATCCTGTAATAAACGCCAGCTTTAAAAACAGGGCAGTCCGCAACGATTTTTTATGAAAAAACATTGAAGCCAAGGTCGAAAGTAATTCAGATTAGGTAGTTTTTAGCGCCTGTTTGATCAACTCTTCAAGCGTTATTTGCTGCTCACCGGATTTTCTTAAAATGGCAATAATGCTCTTCTCTGCTGCCGTTTTATTAATTCCAAGAGTAAGTAAAGCGGATAACGCTTCATTTCTTAAAGTATTGTCAATTTCAGGCAATAATTCGGTTGATTTTTCAATAAATCCTTCTTTTCTGAACTTATCCTTCAGTTCGAGTATAATACGGTTTGCGGTCTTCTCCCCAATTCCTTTCACACTTTGAATAATATGCGCATCTTCTTGCACAATGGCTGAAAATAATTCTTTCGGGCTAAGTGAAGACTGGATCATCAAACCTGTACCCGGTCCTACACCATTTATAGAAAGGAGATGTAAAAATACCATCCGTTCTTCTCTGGTGTAAAACCCATACAAGGTATGTGAATCTTCTTTTACATGAAGATACGTATATAACTTTGCCTGCTTTAACCCCTTGATTTTTACAAAGGTGTTCAGAGAAATATTAATATGATACCCAACCCCGCCAACATCAATGATAACATGTGTAGGTACTTCTTCTGCAATCCTGCCTTCAATAAATGCGATCATTTATTCATAATTTAATCAGATTTAGCTATTAACTCATCCCTTTTTTCAACAATACGCTCCTGAATAGCGGCTATGGCAGCCATTCTTACAATTTCACGAATGGAAGTCCCAAGCTGAAGAATATGAAACGATTTATTCAAACCCAGTAATTCAGGGCCTATCGCATGAGCTCTCTCCAGTTCCATCAATAATTTATACGCTATGTTGCCTGCCACAAGATTCGGAAATATTAGGGTATTTGCACCTGTTTCTGATAATTCGCTAAACGGATAAATTTCTTTCTGAAGTTCGGCATTTATTGCCACATTCGCCTGTATATCGCCATCAATAATCAGATCAGGATATTTTTCTTTGGCAAGTCTTACTGCTTCCATCGTCTTGTCAGGAATTTCGCCCTTTCTGATTCGAAGTTTGAATAACTGAGTACGGCAATTCGTTGCACATGGATGAAAAACCGTACGGTATTAGCCGCCATATAGATAATATCTACCAACTCTTCCACGGTCGGATCCACCTGAACCGTTGTATCTGCAAAGAAAAATACACCTTTTTTGTTCATTATAAAATACATACCTGCTACTTTTTTATAAGCAGGATCAACCCCGATAACATGTAGTACCGGCCGCACGGAAGCCAAATTTTCTTTTGTAAGCCCTGTAATCACCGCATCAGCCTCTCCGGTTTCTACCATCATGGCGGCAAAATAATTCCGGTCACGTATCAGTTTTCTGCATTTATTTTTTGTAAATCCTTTCCTTTTTCTCTTTTCATACAAGATGTCTGTGAATTTTTCTGCCAGTTTGATTTCTTTATCAATATCAATGATTTTACAATCCTGCTCATGATAATTTATTACGTCTTGCCGTCTGATTTTTACTGAATGTGTCATGATTTTTGATCAAAAAGCACATGATGTTTGGAAGGTGTAAATTAGTGAGGAATGGGGATTCTGCACTAATTCTCAGGGGGCTATTTCACCTTCTGTTCTAAATGTCAATAAGATTGTTTCCAGCTCTCTGATAGACTCTCTCTGATCTTTGCTAGGGCTGTAAACAAACCCGTCGATATAATATGCACGACCTAACTGTTCATCTACAAACAGGTAGCTGATAAACGGCCCGCCCATAGATAAATTATTTGTTTTCCACAAGCCACGTAATTCAACAGCATATTTTTTGTTGAAATTTACCTGCCGTATTACTGGTGGCAACAGGGTTTCGACCACAACATAAGAAGTGTCGTTTTGTTCTTTGTCGTCGTAAACGTATTTTCGTGTGGCCTCGTTTCTTATGCTTACAGGATATTTAAAGATGTTTTCTGAAGTATAGTCTTTGTAATAAATGAATATATTTTTATCAATAACAAGCCCGGGGTTTCTCAACCAAATAAAATTGCTGTCTTTGTCTTCAAAATCAATGCGCCAGCCAAATGGAATACGAATCGTAAACTGATGATTTCTTAACAATAATTTACCAACTTTTTTCAATTCCTTGGCTTTGTACAATGAAGCCATCACTCTTTTTTGCTCAATATTGTTAAAATGCATCTGTAGTTTCTCCCTGTTAGCGATGATCTTGTTTGCAAGAACGGCTTCATTTTTACCAAACAGGTATAGTACTTCCTGGCCTTTGGCCCATTCATTCTGATGTGAAAGCTGATAACGGCTCGTATCTTCCTGAATGATCTTTAGTGAATTGGGTGTAAAAAATCGCTTTGCACGCTTCGATCCAGGCGAATTATTGTCCAGTACTGCAACCACGATAATGTTTCGTGCATTTTTAAGAATACTTTTAAAATCCTGAGGCTTGATGTATCGGAGGGTAAAAAGCGGTTCAGGCCGTGGCAGCCCTACTACCATTGGGCGAAAGGTTTTTTTTATTTGTTCACCCAACTCACTTTTCCAGTGGAGTGAATCCATTACAAGTATAATTTCGCCGGCTTCACCGCTTGCGCTTGGCAGGAGGTGTTTATTACCTTTCCCATTTCCGATGCCACAGGCTGTCATGATAACAGCGATCAGTATTATTGCTGTAAACATGAAAAAAAATTTCGATGCATAGTCAAAAGCTTTCATTTGTATTATTCACCGATAATTAAGGTCTGACCAGGAGTAATCCTGCTGGATGTAAGGTTGTTGAGTTTTTTTATTTTTTCAATACTTAAACCTTCATACTTTCTTGATATATCCCATAGTGTATCTCCGGGTTGTACATAATATATTTTGCCTATTGTGATCTTCCCGGATGCAGGTGCATCAGGTTTTATCTTCTTCGTAGTTGCAACATGGCCGGCTGTATAATTGGTATGACGGCCAGGCAGCACCCAGATGTTAAGCCGCTGGCCTATAAGGATAAGATTTCCACGTATATGATTCCACTTTCGTATGTTTGATATCCGGACATGGTACCTTTGCGCAATGGTTCCGAGCACATCTCCACTTCTGACACGATGGACAATACGCTCTCTTCCGTATGTGCTTCCCGGCGTATTTCTGGCCAGTGCTTGCAACTCATTTTTACCTGTGAGAGCTGAATTTATAAGAATTTCTTCCCGGTTTTTCCTGATGAAGGCTATTTTATCAATAGGGATATTTACAGGATATTTTTTTATGGCATCCGGAAGTGCAAATCTTTTTATGGCAGGATTCAACATTTCGAGGTCTTCGTAACAAATATTCAGTTCATTTGCAAGAAGCTTCAGGTTTATAAATTCATCCACCATCAGTGTGTCATATTCCATCGGGTATATCTTGTCTTTTATGATGAAATTATACTCGTGGGCATATCGCATAACATACTGAATGGCTACAAACTGGGGTACATACGACCTTGTTTCACGCGGGAGATACCTGTAGATTTCCCAGTATCCTTTCTTGTAGCCTGATCTTCTGATCGCTTTCCGAACGTTACCCGGGCCTGAATTATAGGCGGCAAGTGCAAGTTCCCAGTCACCAAACATATTGTACATCATTTTTATGTATTTACAGGCAGCATCGGTCGATTTATGCGGATCAAAGCGCTCATCGATATAAAAATCCTGGTGTAAACCATATGATCTGCCAGTATAAGGCATGAACTGCCACAATCCGCCGGCTCCTGCCCTTGATACGGCCCTGGGATTAAACCCTGACTCCACAATGGCCAGGTATTTGAGCTCATCCGGAAGGCCATATTTTTGTAAATACTCTTCTATTACAGGAAAATAGATTTCTGTACGACTAAGAATACCATGGGTATATTCACGATTGCGGACCGCAAAATAATTTATGAAAGAATAAACTTTCGTGTTAAAAGTCAGTGGAATTTCGCCTTCCATACATGATAATCTGTCAGCGACATGGTCATAGTTATGGTCGGGAATAAAATCAAATTCCACAGCATTTTTCTGCCGTTCATTTCCAAGGGTGTCAGGCAGATATGGTCTGGTAACAGCATTGCTGATACCTGCAATAACACACAACACTAGCGCAATAAACCCTTTGAATAGTACATGAATTCTCATATTCTTATTATCAGACTCGGCTCAAACATAAAATATAATCACTACATAGCTATCAATCTGACCTATTTATTAATTTTCAATCGTTTTTTATATACGGTGATCAAATAGCAGTTATTCAGACAAATATAAAACTAATTATATAGTTATATGTTTGAATTTATACAAATGTGAGTTTCACTATATCAGACCTCCAAGACCTATCTCTGATAATCAACGACTTACGGTGATGATATCGTAAACTAAAAGTGCGTATTTTTGGGATTATGGGACAACTACTACTACCATATATTTCCAAGAGATACAAAGCTGATAACCCCGACACTGGGGGTACGTGAGCAGGAAGGCACTGTATATTATCTACATAGTGGAATGCCTATCTACTCACACCTGTGTGCCGTAGCACTCCGGTGCGCAGGCACATGATGTGAATGACTTGACAAAATTCCGGTATGTCACATCAAACCTACTGCTGCAGGGCTTATGCAGGAACAGTGATATTGTGGATACATTTCATGTTTCCAGTGATAGTGTAGGGCGGTGGAAAAAAAGACTTGAGGAAGAAGGAGAAGGTGCCTTTTTTAAGCCAGACAACAGGCATGGTAGAAACTACAAGTTACTGCCAGATGTTTTGGATCGCATTCAGAGCAAGCTTGATGAAGGTCAAAGCGCCTACTCCATCGCCCGGCAAGAAGGAATATCAGAAGGCAGTATCCGCTATGCTGTAAAACAGGGGCGTTTAAAAAAAAGTCTCTTAAAATAAGCAACCAGGCAATAAGCCGTAGCAGCCGTAGCATTCAGGATGCAAAAGCTTCCGAAGGTTATAGGTATAGCCGCTACCCGCCTGACGGAAAGAGGGCTGGCCGTAACAGGCAAGCAGCCCTATGCTCAAAGCATTTTTGAGAATCAGGAAAGCGTGTTAAATGCAGGCGTGCTATTTGCTTTGCCGGCCTTAATTTCACAAGGGCTTACACAGGCTTTCAAGGCATTCCGGCAACTACCGGAAGGATTTTATGGACTACACCATGTCATACTTACCTTATGCTACATGGCCCTGTGCAGGATAAGGAACCCGGAGCAACTAAAAAAATATCCGCCCGGCGAACTTGGCAAACTCCTTGGTTTAGACCGCATTCCAGAGGTGGGCTATTTCAGGAAGAAGATAAGACAACTGACCGATCAGTTCAGGACCGATAATTTTCACGATAGGCTTTTTCGATTGTGGGTAAAAGAAATGCCTGAGATGTTTTTTTACATTGATGGGCATGTGCAGGTATATCACGGGGATAAAGCCAACCTTCCCAAACGTTTTGTATCGCGTGAAAAACTTTGTTTAAGCGGAACTACAGAATTCTGGGTAAACAATGAGGAAGGCCTTCCCCTTATGGTAGTTACCGCAGAGTTGAACGAGAAACTAAAGCTTGCCATAGAACAGATAATACCCCGGATAAAAAGAGAAGTACCACCTGCGGCTAATTCACAAACCCCTGTTTTCACCCTTGTTTTTGACAGGGAAGCTTATGAGCCGGCATGGTTTAAAAAGCTATGGGAGCAGCATCAGGTAGCGGTCATTACTTATCGTAAAAATGTGCGGGATAAATGGGAGGAGTCATTATTTAACAATGTTGATACACAGATATTTAACAATAATGTAACGATGCGATTATGCGAGATGGGCACTATGTTGGCCGGAATGTGGTTCAGGGAGATAAGAAAACTTACTGAAAGCGGGCATCAAACCTCAATAATGACAACACACCCGTGGTTATCATTACATAAAATAGCGGGCAAGATGTTCTCCAGGCGCGTGTTTTCATGAAAATGGAAAGCAACGACGAAATGATTATTGAAAAGGCGCTTATAAATATTGCCGAAAATTCTGATATGATAGCCAGGATAAATGAATACAGTGCCGAAATACGTGAACTCTTAGAAAAAAGAAAATTACAGCCTTCCCGTATCCGTATTGAACAAATGTCGGCTCAGGAACGATATAATAAGCTCAAGCATGAAAGCAAAAAGTTGAAAAACGCCATAATAATGCTCGTTTATCGTGCTGAATCAGCCTTGTATGGTATATTGACAGAATATTATAAGAATGCAAGCAAAGATGGTCGTGTAATCCTGCAAGAGATATTTACCAGTGATGCAGATTTGGTACCTGATTATAAAAATAAGGTTCATCCGCAAGATGAGTACTTATTGCAAAAAAAACTGGCAAACATATAGATTTGATGTTGGGAAAAACCTCAAATTATGTCCACCAGTTTGTTGTACCATGCCTATGGATTGAGAAGGCATGATTACTTAGGCACCGAATATAAAGGGAATACAATAATTTTAAAAGTCAAAACCAAGAAGCAATATTTGCAATGCAACTGCTGCGGCAGCAGAGATGTCATAGGTAGGGGCAAAAAAGAAAGGGAGTTCCGAGCGCCACCTGCAGGTAGCAAGCAAGTGATCATCCGGGCAGTAATTCAACGGTTTGAGTGCAAGCATTGTGGCAAAGTGCATCAGGAGCGTATTGACTTTGCCGATGAAAAGAAAACCTACACGAGGGGTTTTCAGCGCTATATAAATGACCTGTGCCGGGTGATGACCATAGAAGATGCCAGAAAAATAGCAGGTGTTAGTTGGGATACGGTCAAACGTATCGAGCAGGTCTACTTGCAGAAACACTATTCCAAACCAAAGTTAAAAGAAGTTCTATACATTGCCATAGATGAATTTGCCGTGCAGAAAGGTCACAAGTACATGACCGTAGTGATGGATTTGGTAAGAGGCCATGTTTTGTTTGTTGGCGAAGGTAAAAGCGCAGCCACCTTAGAGCCGTTCTGGAAGAGGGTGCGCTGTTCGGGGGCTAAGATACAGGCCGTAGCTATGGACATGTGGCCTGCATTCATAGAAGCGGTGATAACAAATTTACCCCGTGCCCAAATTGTCTTTGACCGGTTTCACATTACCAAACTGGTCAACGACGGGCTTTCAGAACTACGCAGACAACTCTACCGCGACGAAATCCTGCTCAACAAACGCCCGGTGATAAAAGGAATACGATGGTTATTGCTGAAAAATTCCGCCAATCTCAAAGAGGATAAGAACGAAAAGGAACAATTGCAACAAGCATTGGAGATTAACAAGCCGTTGGCCATGGCTTATTACCTGAAAGAAGAACTACGCCTGTTATGGGCTCAAAACTCAGTTGAAAAAGCAAAGGACTTCCTTGGAAAATGGGTAGCCAAGGCATACGCTTCTGGCATTACGGTACTTAAGAAAATAGCAAATACCCTGCTGGCACACAGAAGCGTGATATTTGCCTGGATTAAATATCCAATATCAACCGGCCCGTTGGAAGGACTAAATAATAAAATAAAAGTCCTGAAAAGGCAGGCATATGGATTCAGGGATAACGAATTCTTTAAATTGAAAATCTATGCCATTCATCAATCCAAGTACGCATTATGCGGATGAACCAGAAATTAAAACTGTATTTTACCTAAAAGATACTCAATAATAAACCGACTCTATTGTTCAAATGTTCAAAATATTATTTTTTGATACTTTACACGAATTAATTTTGACCCGAACCGGTAGCTTAACCCAACCTCAACATCAAACATGAAATCTGTTTCACGATGTCTTCTGCGTGATAGGAAATCTTTACGTGATAAGTCTTCGGCCGGCAGAAAAAACTGGTCTTTGAATGGCTTTCCATCAACTCGAATAAGATGGGGTGATGACTTATATCATTTTTTATGGATAGGATGATTCCGATATTTATAGCATGGAACACGATCGCAAGCTGCTATAATGTTTACCGACATTGTGGGATACACCACAATGATGGGCCAGGATAAGCAAAAAGCGTTGACAATGCTCCAAAAGAATCGTGAACTCCATAAAACATGCATTGAAAAAAACGATGGAAAATTGCTCAAAGAAATGGGCGATGGTGTTAATATTGCTTGACGTTTAGTTATGCAAACGTTTGTTTCATTACCTTTAGAATTCTGATGGTTAAAAGGGATGTGTAGTGTATTTTTGTTTGCATTGTATCACAATTTTAGCACAGAAAAAATCAGTTATGAATTTACATTATATCGATTGGACCATTTTGATATTATATGGAATTATAACTGTTTTAATTAAAAAGGACTATCTTGATGTTAGAGCCTGAGGACTCATACGCAA
>JADFHN010000147.1 GCA_022567155.1 Bacteroidota bacterium | reverse complement strand
AGGTAAAAGTTATTCGAATTTCGAGCAGTCGAATATCAAATCAGCAATTCAATCAATAAATCAATAAATCAATTTTGGTACAAGTCAGGTTTAGGCTATATCCAGAGCCAAGACTTACGCCAGTTGAGGTTATAACACTTCAATGTTTCAACAAATAATACGGCAATTACAATATATAATGCTGATATTGGAAGTAGAAAATTTGACATGTCGTTTGTCATAAAGTAAATATGCACTGATCTAACTAACGTAACCAACTCATGAACATAGAAGCAAACAAAAATATCAATATTGTGGCCATAATAGGGAGTGTACGACCAGGTAACTATACCTCGAAAGCGCTCAACTTGTGCATAGATGAGCTCAGAAATTATCAGGATATTACAGTACAGGTATTTGACCCTGCTACCATGCACTTATCATTTCCGGGAATGGAGGGCGGTACCTTAGATGCTGAAAAGTTGCAAAAAGCCGTTTCTGAAGCTACAGGAGTCATTCTTTCCACACCTGAATATCATGGAGGTTACAGCAGTGTGATCAAACTGGTTATCGAAAACCTCGAATTCCCATCCGTTTTATCCGGAAAACCTGTGGCGCTACTTGGCGTTGCAGCCGGAAGCATCGGGGCAATCAAATCACTCGAAGGCCTGCGCAGCATTTGCTCGCATGTGGGCGCCATTGTGTTGCCAGGCCCGGTTTCCGTGGCAGGTGTGCAAAAGATATTTGACGAGGAGGGTAATTGCCTTGATGAATCTACTGAAAAACGAATCCGATCCCTCGCAACCCATTTAGTTTCTTACATCAAGGAAAATATATGCCCGAAAGAGGCGCTTGAAACCATGGTACGCGCCGGTACGGTTTGAGTATAAAATATGAAACCCTAACAAAATAGGAGTCAAATGAACAAGCAACAAAAACCAAAACCAAACATTACCCCAACTCCTGACGGGCCTTATCTGGTGAAAGATATCGAGAAATTCGCCAATCAAAAAGGGCCGGTCAAAACCAGGGAGACGATGGCACTCTGTCGCTGCGGCGGATCAGCTAATAAGCCATTCTGCGATGGAACACATGCAAAGATCGGATTCTCATCGGCCAAACTGGAGAGCCGCGTAGAAGACAAGCGGGAAAACTACGAGGGTGAACAGATCACGGTTCACGATAACCGGGGCATTTGTGCGCATGCCGGACGCTGCACCGATGGTCTTTCCCAGGTTTTTCGATTGAATCAAGAACCATGGATCGACCCGAATGCTTCCAACTCCGAAGAAATAATTGCTGTGATCCGCAAGTGTCCCTCCGGCGCCCTGAGCTATTCAGTCGGTGACGTTGAACATCGAGACAGGAAAGGCGAGCCCGCCATCTTTGTGTCGCCAAACGGTCCCTATGTGGTATCAGGCGGATCGGAGCTACTTGAGACGCCACGCGGAGAGGGTTCATCGACAGAACATTTTACACTGTGTCGATGTGGTGGTTCAAAAAATAAACCCTTTTGCGATGGAACCCATTGGCACATTCAATTCGAAGATGACAAGAATTAAAATAAATTTTTAATAAGAGAAACATGCCTATGAATGCTGAATTTCCCACCAGCGATATGGAATTGACTCATATCCTGGTTGTAAGTAATATGGAGAAGTCGCGGCACTTTTATGGGGATGTGCTGGGAGCGAAGGTCGTGAGAGAATATGGTGGAACCTCATGCGTATTGAAGTTTCTGGGCAGCTGGCTGCTGCTGGTTACCGGAGGCACACCGACCGAGGACAAACCAACTGTCACTTTTGCGCCGCCTCCTGCCCCGGAAAAGGTAAGCCATGCCATGACCATTCGTGTACAAAATTGTAAGGCTGCCTACGAAATTCTCAAATCGCGGGGCGCTGAGTTCCTGACACCACCATTCGACTGGGGTGCGGAAATCCGTTGTTTCTTCCACGACCCTGACGGTCACCTGCTCGAAATTAGTCAGGCATTATGAGCGTGCCGGACAGGGACGCTGATAGAATGAATTCTGTGAAAACAACCGGGGTGAATGCGCCTGTTTCGCTGTTTCCCATTCTGCTGGTCAACTTTATCGGCACACTCGGCTACAGCATCATCCTGCCGTTTTTGATAATCATTGTCATACGGTTTGGGGGAGATGAATTAATGTATGGAATTATGGGGGCAACGTATTCATTCTTTCAACTCATAGGCGCACCTCTTTTGGGAAACTGGTCAGACATGTATGGACGGAAAAAAATTCTACTGTTGAGCCAGGCAGGCACATTTTTAGCATGGATCTTATTTATTGTTGCCCTTCTAATTCCAGACACTGAATTGTTTCAGTTCAGCACGTTGCAGGGTAGTTTGCTGTTGACCTTACCGTTGGTTATTTTATTTTTCGCAAGAGCGTTGGATGGCATTACGGGGGGCAATGTATCGGTAGCCAATGCCTATCTTGCTGATGTAACCGAAGAGAAAGACAGGAAAAGAAATTTCGGAAAAATGGCGGCTGCGGCAAACCTGGGTTTTATCATCGGTCCGGCGATGGCAGGTGTGCTGGGTGCGACCGTTTTAGGAGAACTATTACCTGTAATTGCCGCCATGTTGATTTCCCTGATCGCCATTTTTGTTATCGCATTTATCATGCCTGAATCAAACCCCTGCAGACTGTCCGAACTTGTTGATGATAAAAGAATAAATAAAATTTTTGGACAGGAACTAAAGGATTGCTATCACCTGACAGGAGCGGAAAAAATTGGCTTTAAAGATGTACTCCGGCTGAGGAACATCCCTTTTATGCTGCTTCTTTACTTTTTGATCTTTCTGGCATTCAATTTCTTTTATGTGGCTTTTCCCGTACATGCGGTGCAGAGTCTCAACTGGAGCCTTCTGAAACTCGGGGTTTTCTTTTCACTGATCGGATTTATCCTGGTTTTGGTTCAAGGTCCGGTACTAAGTAAAATCTCCGATAAATTTACAGATGGTATGCTTTCAATTACCGGGAGTTTATTATTGGCAATGAGTTTTTTTCTATTTTCAAGCAATAATGAACTATTCATATTCATCGGTGTGCTATTGTTTTCAGGCGGCAATGGCATCATGTGGCCATCTTTTCTGTCGTATCTTTCCAAAGTTGCAGGGCAAAAATATCAGGGAGCGGTTCAGGGCTATGCAAGCAGCGCAGGAAGCCTGGCCAGCATTATCGGATTGATTGCTGGAGGATTTATATACGGCTTGTTGGGGGTAAAAACATTTCTGATACCCGGGCTTTTATTTCTGCTTATTTTTGGCCTGTTAATTCTTTTTTTTGTGATTAAAAAAAGTTATTTGTCTAAAATAAATGGTTAAAAACACTTTTTGTTTTCCGGATAATATGATGTATATTGATAACTATGCTAACATTGTCAGCTGAATATATGTTAGACGGCAAACCAGGGTGATTCACAATTGAGATAGCAGTATCACTTTCGCCCTTCCAGACATGGATATTATGCGTGGGACGTTGAACGTCTGGTAGAGTTAACGAAGAATTTTAAACGCCAACGAGTGAAGCTCGATTCTATACATGAAATCGATGAGAATTTATGGTTTGGTGACAAAAACGATAATCCAACCTGCCGAGCGATCGTGGAGCATATGCGATTGATCGAAAAGGCGGATATGAGCTTCCCAATCATCCTGTCATCGGATGGCCGCGTAATGGATGGCATGCATCGGGTTGCAAAAGCCGTGTTAAAAGGGTACGAGACAATTGAGGTAGTGAAATTCAGCCAGGATCCTGAGCCAGATTACAAGGATGTTCATCCAAATGATCTGCCATACTAAAATATCACCAAATGAATCGCTCGTTGAGACGCTTTGCGCGACGCTGCTTGCGCCCCACAGCGCTACCGTTAACCAGTATTACTTGACATAGATATGGAACAGAAAATTTTAATCCTGGGAGGATATGGTAATGCCGGTTTTCTAATTGGCAGACTATTGTTGCAGGAAAGTAATGTTCAACTTGTTATTTCCTGCCGGAATTTGAGCCGGGCAAAGAAAGCAGCAGATGAGTTAAATCGCGCATTCAATACCAATCGTGTTTCAGGCAAACGAGTTGATGCGTATGTTTTAACCGCTGTTCCCGTTGTTGCCTGTCTGCTGCAATATCTAAACGGGAATATTCGACGCACTGGATTGTGGTTTCAAGCTAATTTGGTTGAACCAAAACAATTTTTCGATGATATAGAAAGACTTGGGGTTGGAATTAACGTTCAATTCAAATAGTTCACCATAGATTACATTATCATATGTATTGATGATTAACAATTTTTTGCAGCCGATTAGCGGGCTCTTGCCCGAATTCCGAGTTAAAAGAACTCTGTAAGTAATTCCTGTATTGTAACTGAAGTTCCCTGAAATACACAACGGCTGAAAAGCACCGTTATCTCCCTTACCTCCACGACTAAATAATTTCATTGAGTTTAAAGTCTATGTATTTTATACATATTTCAAACATTCAGTCTGACGCAATCCACTACCATATAACAGTGAAGCCATAAGTATTCTCTAGTCTATAGCTGAAATGATTTGTACGAATCACTTCCCTGACATGGTCTGAAAACCTCGATACTTTCATTTTTGGATAATTAATTACGCATATTCCCATAAATTTGACATATTATGCTGCATTTTGCCACAATCTGCGAATATATTTCATATTATACTGCAAACGTGAATTTTTATTG
>JADFHN010000078.1 GCA_022567155.1 Bacteroidota bacterium | reverse complement strand
CACTGCTCACGCAGTGTTGATTTATTTGACCTTGGTCTCGCGCTTGTTTAAATCCAAAATTGACTTTGGCTTTATCTAAGCAAAGTCGCTACCTGATATCATCCGTTCAAAGAACTTTATGCCATAGCTGCCCATATCCCAAACCTGCTAGCTCTATCATCGCTGTTTTACCGGCCTGCTTAATATGGTATGGCTCGTGTCGGAGGGTCCTTCTGACCGCCCGTTTCCAGATAAAAAAGAGCGTACGTCCGGCACGCTCTCTTTAAAACGAACTGCAAAGGTAAATGCATTATTTCTTATACCAAACAATTAGGATAGAATTACTATAATAAAATGTAAGAAATTTATTAGGTGCAAATGTTTGGTTTTCGCAAGCATCATATCTTTTATAACCACACTGTCATTACCTCATAAGTGTTTGGGATCTGTCGGGACCAAATGACACTATATTTATCGGAGTTTTCAACTCAGACTCCAAAAACAAAATATATTTTGTTAACTGTGCCGGTAATAGTTCGAAAGTGGTAATTTTGTCAACTTCCAGATTCCCCCAGCCTTCAAATGTCAGATACACTGGCTCAACATCCTGATTAAGGCTTTCATAGGTTAGTGTATTTGCCATGCTCCCGTCATTAAGTTTATAATGGGTGCAAACTTTTATTTCTTCAAATACATTCAGCACATCTGTTTTCATCATAAACAACTGAGTCACGCCGTTCAATGTTACCGCATACTTCAGTGCTGGCAAATCCAGCCAGCCACATCTTCTCGGCCTACCAGTGGTGGCCCCAAACTCCGCACCTTCTTTTCTTAATTTTTCCCCAGTTTTATCCTTTAGTTCTGTAGGGAATGGGCCGCTTCCCACGCGTGTACAATAGGCTTTGAATATACCAAACACCTCACCGATTTTTGACGGAGCTATACCCAGTCCCGTGCAGGCCCCCGCAGCCATCGTACTTGAACTTGTCACGAACGGATAGCTTCCGAAATCAATATCAAGCAATGATCCTTGTGCACCTTCCGCAAGTATACGTTTTCCATCTCCGATCGCTACATTGATAAAATGCTCCGTATCCGTAAGCTGAAATTCTCTTAAAAAATTAATTGCTTCAAAAAATGCGGCTTCTGACTCTTTATGATCTGCATCAAATTTCAAATATGCAAGCAGATCCAGGTGTCGGTCAGTTAGACGGCGGAAACGCTCTTCAAAATCATCGGCCAGAATATCTCCCACGCGTAATCCATTCCTGCCAACCTTATCCTGGTATGCCGGTCCGATGCCTCTGAGCGTAGAACCGATTTTATCTTTCCCCTTGGATGCTTCCATAGCTGCATCCAGCAGCAGGTGTACCGGAAGGATTAATTGTGCCCGTTTAGATATATACAGCTTTTTTTTGAGATCAATATTATACTCGCTGAGTTTTTCAACTTCATTTTTGAAAATTACCGGATCAAATACAACACCATTACCGATTACATTCCGGATGTTATCTCTAAATATACCTGAGGGTATCTGATGCAACACGTGTTTGATGTTTCCAAACTTAAGCGTATGACCTGCATTTGGCCCCCCCTGAAAACGGCATACTATATTATACCCGGGAGCTAAAAAATCCACAATTTTTCCTTTACCTTCGTCTCCCCACTGAAGGCCTAACAATACATCCACTCCCACTGCTTATGAATTTATTAGTCCGTTAATTGCTTCTTCTTCACTTTCAGCAATATTGAATATTGCATTCAGTTTGGTAATAATAAGGAGTTTTTTTACGTTCTCTGACGGTTTTACAAGCCAAACTTCACCTCCTTTATTTCTGAACTTGGTCAGAATGGTAATCAAAACACCAATTCCGCTGCTGTTTATATATCTGACATCCGAAATGTCAACAATGCAGTTGAGTATTTTCTGATTTATATGATCAGTAACTGTTTCCAAAATACTTGCGCCATTGTCTTCTCCAATCAGATCACCCGATAACCGAAGAATAAGCGTGTTGTTGTTTATTTCGTGGGTATATTTCATAAGATTCGTTTAACGCTTTCAGAAAAGCATCCAGTGTGTAATTTATTTGTTCTTTTTATTTTCACAATTTTCCTTTTTGCAGGCAGCATATAATATCAGCGAATGACTAAGCACCTCATAACCAAGCAATTCGCTAACAGTTTTTTGAATATTATGAATCCTTGGATCACAAAATTCCACCACTTTATTACAATCAGTGCAAATTAAGTGATCATGCTGTTTATATTCATATGCTTTTTCATATTGTGCGATATTCTGACCAAACTGGTGCCGTGTTACAAGGTCGCATTCTATCAGAATATCGAGCGTATTATACACTGTTGCCCTGCTAACCCTGTATTTCTTTTTTCTCATGCTTAAATAAAGCGATTCCACATCAAAATGAACGTCTTTTGAGTAAACTTCTTCCAGAATTGCAAATCGTTCGGGAGTTTTGCGGAGGCCCTTGTTTTCGAGATACGAATTAAATATCTGCTTTACTTCTCCAAATTTTCTATCTTGAACTACAGGCATTGCAAATAGTTATTTTCAGCTACAAAAATACAGAATCTATTAACTATCGGAAACTATGCCTGCTTCTTTACAGGTTCATCATCCGGTGTGTAATCAAATCGCTTTACTTTCACTACTCCTGAAACCTGTTCAAGTTTTGTTATTAAAATATCAAGATGTTTTGAATCATGGATATATAAAACAATTTTTCCTTCAAAAATTCCGGTGTCGGTATCCACTGAAATGGATCTCATATTTACTTTCAGTTCATTCGAAATCACTCTAGTTACATCATTGATAAGCCCAACACGATCTGTTCCTATAATTTCCAGTCCGACCGTATAAGCCTCCTGATGTTTGGACGCCCATTTAGCCTTTACAACACGGTGTCCATGATTTGACAATAATTCAGGTGCATTCGAACACGATGTGCGATGAATCTTTATACCTTCATTTACCGATACAAAACCAAATACATCATCGCCGGGTATTGGACTGCAGCATTTTGCAAACTTATAATCCACCAGGTCCATATCTTCACCTATAAGAAGAATATCTTTCTTATGTTTTCTGATTTTAGTAATTTCCTTTTCGAAAGATTCCGCATCAGTAATCTTACCTATTTTTTTCCTGCTGTTTACTTTGATGCTGTCTTCCTTAAATTGCTTCAGGTCTTTGGTTTCGATAAAACCTTTAGCCATTTTATAAAAAAGGTCGAGTTGATTGTTGACATTGAAAAATGCTCTCAATTTATCAAAATTCTCATTATTTGGCTCAATCTTAAGCTTTTTCAGTTTCCGGAGCATAATTTCTTTCCCCTCTTCTGCAATCACTTTCTTTTCCTCTTTCAACCCTTCTTTTATCCGGTGGCGTGCTTTTGAACTAACCACAAATCTCAACCAGTCTTCACTTGGCTTTTGTTTTTCAGAAGTCAGTATTTCAACCTGATCGCCGTTTTTCAATACATGATGAATAGGCACCAACTTTTGATTGACTTTGGCGCCAAGGCATTTAATACCTACTTCAGTATGGATCTCAAAGGCAAAATCCAATGCGGTTGCTCCGTGAGCTAGTCGTTTCAGATCACCTTCAGGAGTGAAGACGAATACCTCTTCCTGAAATAAATTAGAACGAAAGTCTGTGACAAATTCAATGGCTGACATATCGTTTTGTTCGAGCAACTCACGAATTTTATTTATCCATTGCTCCAATCCCGACTCCTGACTTGCGGCAGTGTCTTTATACTTCCAGTGGGCGGCATATCCCTTTTCTGCAATATCATCCATTCTTTTGGCCCTTATCTGTACCTCAACCCACTGGCCGTCGTTGCTCATTACAGTGGTATGCAACGACTCATATCCGTTTGTTTTAGGGGTGCTGATCCAGTCGCGCAGCCGGTCAGGATTTGGCTTATAGAAATCCGTAACAATGGAATATACCTGCCAGCATGCTGCTTTCTCGTTATCAAGCGGTGTTTCGATAATGATCCGTATCGCAAATAAATCATACACTTCTTCAAATGGTATATCCTGTTTATTCATTTTGGTCCAGATGGAATGGATGGATTTAGGCCTGCCTTTGATCTCAAACTTAAAATCGCAACCATTCAATTCCTTCTGAATCGGCCGGATAAATCTTTTTATAAAGCGGTTACGAACTTCTTTTGTCGTATCAATTTCTTTGATGATGTTTCTATAAGTATCTGCATCTGTATATTTCAAAACCAGATCTTCCATTTCTGATTTTATGGCATACAATCCAAGCCGATGAGCCAGTGGAGCATACAGATAACTCGTTTCGGAAGATATCCGAAGCTGCTTGTTTCTGGGCATGCTGTCCAGCGTCCGCATATTATGTAGTCTGTCTGCAAGTTTTATCAGAATTACCCGTACATCTTCTGATAAGGTAAGCAGCATTTTTCTGAAATTTTCAGCTTGTTGCGAACTTCCGTATTCAAATACACCTGAAATTTTTGTGAGTCCATCTATGATAGAGGCCACTTTCGTGCCAAAATCTTTCTCAATATCCTCCAGATCAATGTCTGTGTCTTCTACCACATCATGCAACAATGCAGCCACAATAGAAGTAGTACCCAGTCCGATTTCATCTACACAAATATGCGCTACTGCCAGTGGATGATAGATGTAGGGTTCGCCTGATTTTCTCCGTGTACCTTTGTGCGCTTCAAGGGCGATGTTAAATGCCTTTCTTATCAGCTTCGCGTCGTCACTATGAAGAAATGATTTGGCATGTCTCAGCAGTGTCCGGTACTTCCTTATTATTTCAATTTTCTCCTGTTCTACGTCTATTCCTTTCATCTTGCTGTTATTCAAAAAAATATTTTCACTGTTTGTGATACATTCATATTTAGCTACCTTTGCAATCCATTTTTCAGACCTGCTTATGGTCTTTTTTATTATTCATGCGGATGTGGCGAAATTGGTAGACGCACTAGACTTAGGATCTAGCGCTGTAAGGCTTGGGGGTTCGAGTCCCTTCATCCGCACAAAATATATATCTCCCTCAATCACCGATAAGGTTTTAACTTGATTGAGGGTTTTTAATTTCATCATAGTCGAAAATTTAAATTTTACAATTTTGGATATAACACTTGATAAAAAAACCTCTACTGAAGGCTTTATTAAAATTAAATTAATCCCGGGGGATTATCAACCTAAAGTGGATGAAAAAGTAAAAGAGTATGCCCGAAAGGCAAATATTAAGGGATTTCGTCGAGGTAAGGTGCCTTCCGGAGTCATAAAAAAGCTATATGGCAAATCGATCAAGGCCGAAGAAATTAACCATATCCTCTCTCATTCACTAAACGACTATATAAAAGAAAATAAAATTCAGCTCCTTGGCGATCCAATTCCTGAAATGGAAAAAACTCAAAATATTGACTGGGAAACCCAGACAGAATTCGAATTTGAATTTGCAATAGGAATGGTTGATGAATTTAAATATGATTTGTCGTCTAAAGTGAAGGTAAATAAACATATCATTAATCTGGATGATAAAGTACTGAAATCTAATGTAGAAGACATACGGATGCGGTATGGCAAAATGATAAATCCGGATATAGCGACGGCTGACGATTCCATTTACGGAAATTTCAAACTTTCAGGAACCGACAGAGAAAACGATGCGGTGCTGGATTTAAAAATGATTGAAAAAAAAGATCTGAAAAATTTTACCGGGCTCAAAAAAGACGATACCCTTTCATTTGACCTCCGCACTGTAATAAAGGATGATGAGATGGTTGCAGGCCTTTTTGCAACTACCATTGAAGGTGCCAAAAATATCAGCGGAGAAGTAATTCTCACTGTTAAAAACATAAACCGGGTAGAACCTGCGGAATTGAACCAGGATCTTTTTGACAAAGTATTCGGGAAAAATCAGGTGAAGTCGGAAAAGGAATTTATGGATAAAGTAAAAACCACCGTACAGGAAAACTATAACAGAGAAAGCGAATATCTGCTGATCCGGGATATCAAAGACACATTGATAGAAAAAACCAAAATTGATACACCCGATGCCTTCCTGAAAAGAAGGCTTCAATATTCTAATGAAAATAAGATAAGTGCCGAAGACATCGAAAAAGATTATGAATTATACCTTAAAGATCTGAAGTGGAATCTTATCGGTAACCGGATTTTCAACGATTTCAAATTGAAGGTTGAAAATGAAGAAGTTACAGAAACTGCCCGTAACCAGATTATTAGTCAGCTTGGAGGTCCTTCCGCTGCCGATGTATATAAGGAGCAGATGAACGGCATTGTGCAGAACTTTCTCCAGGCCGAAAGCGGGAAAAATTACGTAACTATTTACAATCAGGTGAGAGAAGACAAAATAATAAAAGTAATACGGGAAAATATTTCGATTTCAGAAAAAAAAGTAAATCTCGAGGCGTTCAAAAAACTGGCAAATGCATAATCGTCAAAAAAACCGGTACCGCTATTATCAACCATTTTTAGTCATTTGATGTCTCTTTTCGACAATTTCTTGTTATTATTGGAGGCTAAAGTCATAAATTTTTACACAAATCAATGATCTTTAAAGAAGAGTTCAGAAAATTCGCCATAAAAGGCCAACATATAGGAAGCACTTTTGTTGACGGGTATATTCATCAGATTGAAAGCATGACCCGCTCAGTAATTGAAGAACGACCTACACATTTCAGGGAAATTGACGTTTTTTCACGTCTTATCATGGACAGGATCGTATTCCTGGGGCTTCCTATTGATGATAACATTTCAAATATTATCACAGCCCAGCTTTTGTTTCTTGAATCAACTGATCCAAAGAAAGACATTCTTATTTACATTAACACTCCGGGCGGATCGGTATATGCTGGTCTGGGTATTTATGATACCATACAATATGTAACCCCTGACGTTGCCACCATATGCACGGGATTAGCCGCCTCGATGGGTGCCATTATCCTTGCAGGAGGCGCCAAAGGTAAGCGTTCGGCCTTGCCACATTCTAGGGTAATGATACATCAACCATTGGGAGGCGTGCAGGGTCCGGCATCAGACATTGAAATTACCGCCAGGCAAATCGTTTTGCTCAAAAAAGAGCTTTATGAAATACTTTCAAAACACAGTGGCAAGTCAGCTGCGGAACTTGAAAAAGATGCAGACCGGGATTACTGGATGAAAGCGGATGAGGCCAAAGAATATGGTCTTATTGATGAAATACTGATAAAGCATAAAGCATAAAAAAAAACTGTAATGGCTGAAGTTACCTGTTCGTTTTGTGGCAGAAACAAAAAAGACGTGGATTTAATGATCTCAGGTATCCATGCCCATATCTGTGATAAATGCATCACCCAGGCAAATCAGATCCTGATGGAGGAAACCAAAAGCAAAGCCTCCGATGCCCCCAATTTCAACCTGATCAAACCTGTTGACATGAAGAAATTTATGGATGAGTTTGTAGTGGGTCAGGATGAAGCCAAAAAAATAATTTCGGTAGCTGTTTACAATCATTACAAAAGGCTGATGCAGCCCAAATCAGATGATGACGTGTTGATCGAAAAATCAAATATCATCATGGTGGGAGAAACAGGAACAGGCAAAACCTATCTGGCACGGACGCTGGCCAAAATACTGCAAGTTCCGTTTTGCATCGCCGACGCCACCGTGCTGACCGAAGCGGGTTATGTGGGCGAAGACGTGGAGAGCATTCTTACAAGGCTTCTGCAGGCCGCCAATTATGAAGTAGAATCAGCCGAAAGAGGTATTGTGTATATTGACGAAATAGATAAGATTGCAAGGAAATCCGATAATCCGTCTATCACGCGAGATGTCAGCGGTGAGGGCGTTCAGCAGGCATTACTCAAACTTCTTGAAGGCACATATGTAAATGTGCCGCCCCAGGGTGGCCGAAAGCACCCCGACCAGAAAATGATCTCGGTAAATACCGAAAACATTCTCTTTATATGCGGCGGTGCTTTCGATGGCATCACAAAGAATATTGCAAGCAGGATAAATGCCCAACCCCTTGGATTTTCAAGTGCGCCTGATAAAATACACATGCCCACTGACAGTGATGAATTACTGCAATACGTAAATGCACAGGATCTGAAAAGCTACGGCCTGATACCTGAATTGATTGGCCGGCTTCCGGTTATCGCCTTTTTAGACCCGCTAAGTGCTGAAATACTCAAAAAAATACTTACAGACCCGAAAAATGCGCTTACCAAACAATACTATAAGCTGTTTGAGATGGAAGGCGTCAAACTGACGTTCAAGCCACAGGCACTTGATTTTATTGTTGAGAAGGCTGTTGGTTTCAAACTTGGTGCCCGGGGACTACGATCGATCTGTGAAGCTATCATGACCGATGCCATGTTTGAATTTCCTTCAATAGAAGGCGCCGATAAACTGGTAATAACCAGGGGGTATGCCGAAGAAAAATTCAGCAAATCGAAGTATAGTCGGCTCAAAGTAGCCTAGTGACGTGTCAAGCATACCCGATAGCTATCAGGTTATCCGGCCCAAGCCTAATTCACCCAATCAAGTTGAGGACATGCTTTTGCCCCTGATTGCGTTAAAAAAAAATGTTGAATAAATCTTTATTAATCTGTTCAAAACCAATGTAATCATAGATTCTGCCAAATATTAACGCTAGCCCAATCAAGGGCTTTATGGAATGTGTGGGGAGGAAATAAACATTATCGAAGAATAATAATGGCTAAAGCCGTGTTATTATGAGTAAATTACTTCCCCGCGCTTATCCCGATGGCTATCGGGACGTAGCAAAAAATACTATTTTGTCCATACTACAGGGCGGGGAAAAAGACGGCTATTACCTCTAATGGTGCAAATCCTAGAATCGGCACCTGCGTTGGCCCGGCTTATGCCCATTGCAGTATGTGTAAATTTATTAGCCCTTATGTAACTGACAATATTTTAAGCTGTTAACGAAAAAAGCACAAATCTCGCCACCCTTTGGACCTATGCTGGAAGACTTGTGGCAGTAGAGAAAACTTGCGCCAGCAGAGGCCAATTTACCATCGGGTAAGAGACCGGGCTGCCAAAATTAATACCACTCTCCTTTATCTAAACTTACTTTCCAAAGGAAGTCTTAAAAATATTTTAATGCGGGTGCTGCAACGAACAAAACAGGAGCATTACCAAATAATATTATGTAAATTGCTTTGTAGCCAATTTTCAAGGGGATCCTTTAATAATTCCCCGTTTTAACTAAGCAATCTTCATAAGATACTCCCGAACATACTCCTCTACGCCATCATCCAGTGAATGAAATGGCTTTTCATACCCTATGGCCTTCAGTTTTGCCATATTGGCTTCAGTGAAATATTGATACTTATCGCGAATGTCTTCCGGCGTATCAATAAACTCAATATTTTCCGTTTCTCCCATTGCACGGAAGGTAGCCCTGGTAAGATCCAGAAAAGTTCGTGCCTTTCCACTTCCCAGGTTATAGATACCCGGATCTTTACGGTGGTGCATGAGAAACAACATGACATCTGCAACATCCTTTACATATACAAAGTCACGGCTTTGTTCACCATCTTTATATTTCGGGTTATGCGACCTGAACAACTTCATTTTTCCTGTCTTACGGATCTGATGAAATGCATGCCAGATAACTGAGGCCATACGTCCCTTATGCTCTTCACCGGGTCCAAAAACATTAAAAAATTTTAATCCTGCCCAGTAGAATGGTTTCTGTTCCTGCTTTAGCACCCATTTATCAAACTCATTTTTCGACTCCCCGTATGGATTCAGTGGCTCAAGTTGCGGGATCAGCTTTTCATTGTCATCGTAACCATTTTCCCCCAACCCGTAAGTAGCTGCAGAAGAAGCATATACGAGAGGAATTTGGTAATTTGCACACTTTTCCCACATTTTTTTGGAATAATCCGTATTTAAGCGCCACAACAATTCCCTGTCAAACTCCGTAGTATCCGTTCGCGCACCAAGATGAAAAATAAATTCAACTTCATGTTGATTGTTGTCCAGCCATTCATAAAAATTATCGTGGTAAATGCGTTCTGCGATATGTTTTTGTTCCAGGTTATGATTTTTTAATGTATTACTGAACTCATCAACAGCTATTAATGCGTTAAAATTATTTTTGTTCAGACTTCCAATCAAATAACTGCCAATAAAACCGGCAGCTCCTGTTATTACGATCATATACAGTTAGTTAAGTTAATATTCAGAATTATTTTATGGGTCATAACACTTTGGTATCACGTTTAAGATATTGATGTAAAGGGCTAAAGCCCTACCGGTTTTTTCATTTTAATGTCCACGCCATAAATGGCGTGGTATAACGTGGTTAGACAACTGTACTAAACCAATTCTCCGGGCTGTGCTAAAAAGGAAGTCGTCATTCTGACCGGAGAGAAGAATCTGTATTTTATGTGTGTTCTGATAGTGAAAGATTCTTCGATTCCTCAGAATAACATTTAATTTGGCCTTTTTGCACAGCCCCGATCAAACATCACAATCCCCAGGCTTTAGCCCTAATACTTATTGTACATGCCATAGACAGCGTAGTGTTGATCAATCATACTTCTCCCTTAGTATAATTTTGTGCGACTTAAAAGTATATACCTATATCAATATTCACCTTTCAATCAGCGCAATAGCTTTTTCAGGATCATCTACAGGCAACTTGCAGAACTTGTTCTGGCAAACATAAATGTATGTCCGGCCTTCAACCAGTTTATCATTTAATAAGGACAACTCTCTGTCGTCCGCACCTCCCAGGTAAATGGCGTCCGGTATGTAATGGCTTTGCATCGACTTCCGGGCAAGGTCAAAATCATCTCCTACAATTGCAATTTCATAGAATCCATTGACATTACTATAAAATACCGGCATCCAGCCATAGTGGTAATAAGGGTTTTCTTTAAATCCAGCCGCTACTATTTGCAGCATACCGTTTGCCATTTCGAGATAACCAGGCATTTCTTCATAAAAAAGATTACCCAATACAAACAAGTTGTTTGCCATCACCGAATTTCCCGAAGGAATCACATTGTCATTTACAGGAAATTTGCTTACGATCAGCGCTTCGTCAAGATCGGATTTATAGCGAAACAGTTTTCTTTCCTCATCATAAAAATGTGCGATGGTATAGTCGCTCAGTTTTACTGCCCTTTCCAGCCAGATGATATCAAAAGTAACCTGATATAAGCTTACAAAGGCTTTAATCGTAAAGGCATAGTCATCAAAAAAAGCATTGATACTTGATTTTCCGTCCTTATAATTCCGGTTGAGCCTGCCATCGTCATCCATTTGCCTATTTACTATAAAAACTGCATTCTTTAAAGCCGTTTCGAGATAACTATCTTTTCCGGTAGCCTTGTAGGCATCAATAAAGCCCTGTAACATCAATGCATTCCATGCAGTGAGCACCTTGTCGTCGAGGCCGGGTTTTACTCGTTTATTTCTTGCCTTCCGCAGTATTTCCAGGTTTTCGTCAAGTAAAATATTTGTTCCGGATTTACTAAAATATTCATCAGGCGTATTTTTTGCATTGAGTATGTTATTGCCTTCCTCCCAATTGCCTTTTTGAGTTATCGAGTAATAATCCTTAAATACGGGAGCGTCGTCTTTCAGCAGCGTTTCAATCTCACCGGATGTCCAGACATAATATTTCCCTTCTTCCCCTTCACTATCAGCATCATAAGAAGAATAAAATCCACCTTCTTCGTCCATCATTTCAGATCTAATAAACCGGAGCGTTTTTTCAAGCACATTGAGGTAAATTTCTTTCCTGAATACCTGGTAACCGGCAGCATATAGCGATACAAGTTGTCCGTTATCATACAACATCTTTTCAAAATGCGGTATTTTCCAGGTTGGCTCTACGGTATATCTGTGAAAACCGCCCGCCACATGATCATAAATACCACCAAGTGCCATTTTATCAAGCGTAAGTTCAGCCAACTCAAGCGCTTTTTCATCCTTTGCCAGAAACCCGTAATTTAGCAATTGATGCAGGCTGCCGGGCAAGGGAAATTTCTGAGAGGATTGTAATCCGCCATGTTTTTTATCCATTTTCCCTTTCCATCTGTCCACGGCCTTTGCGATGTCGGCTTTTGAAACAGTTTGGTTTCCATATTCTTCTGCTGCATTAGATTGCTCCAGATCGCTCAGTATCTTCTGCGCCTGGATGGCAAGACGTTGCGGGTCATTTTCATAAACTTCCTGCACCTGGGTAATTACATTTATCCACTGATCACGCGGAAAGTAGGTTCCGGCAAATACAGGTGTGGCATCCGGCAAAGTGATTACGTTCAGTGGCCATCCTGCCCTTCCAATCAGTATCTGGGCAGCTTCGATATACACCTGGTCAATATCAGGGCGTTCTTCGCGGTCGATTTTGATGGATATATAATATTCATTCATAATCCGGGCCACGGTAGTATCTTCATATGATTCCCGTTCCATCACATGGCACCAGTGGCAAGCGGAATACCCGATACTTATAATCATCAGCTTGCCTTCCGATTTTGCTTTTTCCAGTGCTTCTTCTCCCCACGGGTACCAGTTTACGGGATTGTGTGCATGCTGAAGCAGATATGGGCTCGACTCACGGATTAGTGCATTGGTAAACTCATGTTCCTGTTTATCTTCTTTCAATGTTCCTTCCTGTGCACATCCGTTTGTATTCATACAAAGGATCCCCGTTAAAACGATGATTATTCCTTTTCTGATATTCATAAAATGTAGTATGAACGACGAAATTACTAACAATTTATTTTTTAACTCTTCAAAATTTTATATTTGCATGAATATTTAATGCCGTACGATGGTTTATGTTACCAGAAAAGAGCATTTTAATGCTGCCCACAAGCTCTCGAACCCCACCTGGAGCAAAGCAAAGAATGAAGAAGTATTCGGGCCCTGCGCAAATGAAAACTTTCATGGCCACAATTTCGAGCTTTTTGTGACTGTAAAAGGAATGCCTGATCATGAAACCGGATTTATAGTGGATCTGAAAAAATTGAGCCGGCTGATACGGAAGGAAGTGATCGATCAGGTAGATCATAAAAATATTAATCTGGATGTAGCCTTTATGCAGGGCAAAATGGCCAGTTGTGAAATTCTTATTATAGAATTCTGGAAGATTCTTGAACCAGCGATAAAGGAAATCACCGATTACGGTACGCTGCACAAATTAAAACTGGTTGAAACGCCACGGAATTTTGTGGAGTATTTTGGAGAATAATCCCCATATTTATTTCTTCCATCTTTATACCATATCTCACCAGATTTTTTTCACCCTCATTTTGTTTATAATATAGTAGCTTTTCCCATTGCCTGTTCAACCTGAATCGAATTCTTCCCTGGTATCCGTTCAAATTAGCAGTCATTGGCATAATTATAAATATCTTGATCCCTCATCTATCATTTTTTTTTACAACTGCTTTTTAATATCAATGGTCAGATTTTTGTTCTCTTTAAAGTAAGTGTCAGGAATAATCTACTGACCCAGTTTATTATATAATCTGAAACTGGTTTCTTCATTGGTATTCTGATACGCAATTTCAAACCGGTCATCTGAAGGATTTTGGAATATGGTAATGCCATCAAACATTGTTTCATCCAAACCGGTTACAATCTGAACGAACTGAGATTCAGACGTACCGGCACAACCATGCGTATCAACTACTTCTTCCCAATATTCGCCGGATTCAAAAGCCACTATGGTACAATCTGTTGATATGAATTCCCCATTCTTAAACCATATTTAGCTTACTCCCGCGGAGGATGTTAACAAAGAATCTTTCAACGTAATCTGAGGCTGCAGCGGCGCCACTCTTTTATGAATAATCTTATCAAGTGCAATAGTAAACTCATTTTGTTCAATTCCTGTTTTTCCCCTTCTTCTGTAAATATCTGACTGTGGCTTTTAAACGACAGCAGCATCAGAAGGGCGAGGGCAATATGGGTTAATTTTCCCGGTATGTTACCGTTTTTCAGGCATCTCGACCACAAAAGGATTTTCTGTTAATTAAAGATATTAAAGTTCTGAAAGAATAACATTTATAATAATTAAAGGCTATAGTTTAATACAGCATTATTAAATGTAAATGGCTAAAAACCAGTATATTATAGTGATTTCAAAACCCCAGGCTTAAGCCTGGGGTTAGTAGTACGAATAAGAAAAAGGACTTTAGTCCAGTATAGTTGCAGATTGCAACGCTAATTTAAATTATAGCCTAATTAGAGTCTGTCCATAAAGTCGTTTATTCAAAGAAAATGGGTTTTGAAAAAGCGGTCTAGCACAGAAGTTGTCTTACTAATATTTAGCCAAAAGGTTAATCCACTGCAAGTCTTGCTTTAATATTCCTAAGCACTTCTTCCTGTTTTGAGCGCTTTTTGATATCTGAAGGAGAAGCATTTTTACGTACTTTAAGCATCATCTCTTCGTTTGCCCGCTCAAATTCCCTGATCTGTTTTACTGTAAAAGTGCCGTTGAGGTGTTCCTGCACATGTATGTTGTTATAATTCAGGTCTTTTAATACATCCCTCGCTATCAGGTCAAAGAGCTTTATATCATTATCGGACAATTCATTTACATACATTCCGTAATGGTCCCTGATAATAGGCTTGGTAAGATTCTCCCACATTTGTCCTGAAGATGCCGTATTGATTGATTCCTGCGAATTATAATACCTCATGATTTCAGGGCTGTAAGGCAGATTCAGTTTGTCGCTGAGTGTATGCAAAACCTGCTCGGGTTCCTTTAAAAGCTGTTCGTATTTAACACTGAAAAACCGTTTCTTCCCTACCATATCTAAAACCTGACGAGCTTTTATCTGATCGCTTTTCCACTTGTGGGCTATGTGATAAATATGTTTGGGGCCTACAATCGCTTTTCTGAACGATGCAGCTACATCCCTTCCGTCGCGATACAAATAGATATAGAACGGTTTGATACCATGACTCTCCATATCAGAGACATAATAGGCATTATGCATGCTTTTACAGCACCATATATCCGCATTGTCCAGGCGGGCCTTTATCCGGTACATCGCGCTTAATATTTCATAAATATTTTTTGCTTTACACGCTTTGCGTATATCGGCTGCCTGCATTTCGATGCCCCACGAAACGGGATTACTGTTTAGCATATCTGCAACATCAGAAACCAGTTGCATGAAGTTTCGTTCCTTTTCAAGATTTCCGTAATATGTTATCAACGGAACAAACGTTTTCAGGATATGCGGAGGATGCGGTGCGGACACCTGTTCGAACTGGTTTAAGATTAACCTAAGCAGATTCGAACCTGATCTTTGCGTGCCAATAATTTGTATGGAATTGATTTTATTCATCATTTTTAAATAAACAACAACCCGGCAACACCGAAAATCAGTATTAAATACAGATAATTTATTTTATACCGGATCAGCAATACGGCCGAAACCGCAGAAACTGCAAAAGTAAACCATACATTTGAAGATGCCTCAAACAGAATAAACAAAGATGAAATAATAAATGAAACTATAACCGGTTTCAATCCTTCAAGTATTGCCAGCCAATACCGGTTATCATTAACCCGTTTAAATATATCCGCAATAAAAATGATAAGCATGGCCGAAGGACCGAAAATAGCCAGCGTGGATAAAAAAGCACCTGATATTCCACCTATTTTGTATCCGATAAATGTGGCGCTAATCAAAATAGGCCCGGGAGTGATCTGCCCCAGGGCGATGGCATCCATAAATTCCGTTGAATTCAACCAGTGGTATTTTTCAACGATGATACTGTGGAGCATCGGGATCATCACATAGCCACCCCCAAACAGTGTCAGACTGATTTTTGAAAAAACAGCAGCCAGTTTCAGGTTGATTACTTCTGAATTTTGAAAAACAAAAGTTAAAATGATGACAACCAAAAATACCAGGTGCCAGTAAACTCTACGCTTTTTTTTGGTAGTTGTGCCGGTCAACGGTTTAGATTCCGGAATATTTCGTAAAAAGAGCAAATAACCCATCAAGCCTCCGAAAACCAGAGAAAGTATATAATAAAAGTAACCTGTAAAATAAAACTGAATGGCCAGCGATGCCGCTAAAATAAATAGCTGCCTCCAGTTTTTCAGGTTCTTCTTTGACATATTATAACCTGCCATAAGAATTATTCCCATAACTACCGGCAGAATACCCTGCATGATGCTGGCAACTTCAGGAATGGTGCCATACCGTAAGTAAAAGTGGGTAAGCACGATCATTAGAAAAAATGAAGGGGTGATTACCGACACCATACTCGCCATGGCACCCGGCCACCCTCGTAAACTGAATCCTATATAGGTTACTGTATTCACAGCCACGGGACCCGGCAAAACCGAAGCAAGTGAAAACCCTTCGACGATGATTTTATTCGAAATTAGCTTATCCCGTTCAACAAGCCTGTCCTGAACCACCGAAATCAGTGCCGAATAGCCCCCGAAAGAGGATGCCCCGACAACTAAAAAAGTTTTAACAAGGTATAATAAAGACGGTTTGTTGTCAGACCCAGATTTTTCCATGGAATGCTAAAAATAAAGAATACCACCATAGAGACATAAAAGAATCCATTTTAATTACCGAATTGATAATATGTACGATCATACCGAATGTATTCCTGCCATTTATTGCTGGAAAATGAAACTTTTTTGGTCCACCTTAAAAAGTAAGGGTAATTGAATTTTGTAAGATTTCTTTGCGCCTATGCTGAAGCTTCGGCATAAGCATACTCTGATCCAATGATTGCTTGAGGTCTTGATTTTCTCTACCAAATTTGGTATTGCCTGATTTAAATTATACCCTATGAATATATGGATATGATCTGGCATCGATCCGATCGCTATAAGTTTATGACCATTGT